>NZ_JBFRLK010000059.1:0-53454 GCF_041469805.1 Vibrio sp. 10N.286.48.C11
AAATAACTATAAGCATCAAAATGGAATTGTAACAAGCATTTAACAATATAAGTTTATTCGCTTGACGCTGTCGATATCGCTAACCATTCACTCAAAGACACAACAAATTGATCTATCACGATTGGGCTTTCGTAATACCTCTCGAAAATAACGGACAAAACTCAAAGGAAGACAATATGTTTAATAAATTAATCAAAACCATGTCAGTGCTAGTTGCGACGCTTCTTTTTACGGCTTTTGCTCACGCTGATCACCACGGAATGAAGAAAGATATCGTTGACGTGGCGGCTGAAAACGGCTCTTTCAACACCTTGGTAGCAGCGGTAAAAGCGGCAGGCTTAGTTGAAACATTGAAAGGTGGCGGTCCCTTCACAGTGTTTGCGCCAACGGATGAAGCGTTCGCTGCGCTACCAGAAGGAACGGTTGATATGCTGTTGAAGCCAGAAAACAAAGACAAGCTGATCGCAGTACTGACCTATCATGTGGTGCCAGGGAAAATAATGGCTTCTGAAGTGATGAAACTTGATAGTGCCGTAACAGTGCAAGGCGAAGCGGTAATGGTAGGAATTGATCACGGCAACGTGATGATCAACAAAGCGCAGGTCGTGATGGCAGATGTTGAAGCAAGCAATGGTGTTATCCATGTGATTGATGCTGTATTACTGCCTAAATAATAAAGATGAACACAAGTCAAAGGTTCTTAGAGGGTGTGACAGGTTCACACCCTTTTGACGTTTAAATACCAAGTTAAGATCGGTATCAAACTAGCCAAGCCTGCCTTGATATAAGCAAGAACCCGGATTACATAAACAAGCGCCCGAATATCAGAAAGGCCGCCATCGATACCACCTTCGTGAAGACCACTACCCAGATGCAGTCACCAATACTAGAGTGCGTCGCTTTCCCGAGTAGGTACACAAACAGAATCAACCCTAACACCCAACCTACTGTTGGAATCAATGACACCAGAGCAACGATAACAGCAATAGTAAGAAGGGATTTAAAATCTGCGACCACGAAAGACATTTTAGAGGCGATGTACATACAACATGCGGTGATTAATGCGTCCATCACAAACGCTAAAGCTTCAATACCCACTTTACTTCCTTCACTGATATTAGTTGAAGTGAATATTATCTCTAAAGAGATGATTTTTCTTGAATAAGAGAACAAAAAGCAGGTGAAAACTGTGTCAAAAATGAGATTACCGTTCGTCTGAAGGCATAGGTTTATTTGTTCGAGTCTTCTAAGCCTTTGACCAGTGCTCGCGACCGAGTCTGATTTGCTTTTTGATAGGCATCAAAGCCATCTTCGCGTTTACCTCCGAACAAACAAAGAAACGAGTTGATGACAAATGAAAAGAATGAGATGACGACAACAAAGAGAGGAAATAACCCCGACACCCCAGCATCTAAGGCAAGAACGCCAACAGCGAAGGACAACATCGACACCAATGTATATAGTTTAGATCTACTCACATGACTCATGAACAACACTCCTTGTATTCATTCAATGTTTAGATTAGACAAATTATCTTGCACACAATTTGAACTCATCGACAATATCAATAGATCAGGAAAAGTTATCCTTAAAAAGGTTCATTAATATTTCAAACTCGGTTTCTGTATCCCTACGAACACTAGCCCGCCTATTCAACTGACTTTTCTATCTTCAACTACCTTTTCCATCACGTAATTGGTCAGCTTTACACCACGCATTTCGACTTCCTGTTCATTCACCACCTTAAAACCAAGATGCTCATAGAAAGGCCTTGCGGTAATACTTACTTCAGAGAAATATCTCGATATACCACGAACTCGACCCACAGTGAAAACATGTTCCATCAACGCTTTCCCTACCCCCTTCCCTTGATATTCGTGGTGACAGAAAAAGTGATCAATCAAGCCACTTGGTTGCAGGTCAGTATAGCCAACTACGCAACCATCGAGTTCAGCCACAAAGGGTTGTAACCCATTCATACGCTTTTGCCATAACGCAAAGTCAAAGCTACTGGGTGCCCAAGCTTCGACTTGCTGTTGAGAATAATCTCGAACATTCACGTTACGTACCGTATGAAAGAAGATCTCCCACAGTGCTTTGTCATCATTCGCTTGATAGTTTCGAATTCTAATCACAACATACTCCTTTTTGTCTTAAGTCCTTTCTGAGGTGAAAATAAACAGCTGAATCAGCAAGCTTTATAACCTAACAGCCTCAGCTTTAGAGCAAGATATCAACGATAAAACACAGCGAGCCAGATCGTCACCGCATCTTTATCCGTCCTCAGCACCTTGTGTTTTTCACCTGCGGAAATATTGAGATAATCCCCTTTAGACAAGGTAACAATGCGACCATCTTCAAACTCAATCACCCCTTGCCCATCGATCACCATCACCCACTCATGCTCATCTTGATCGTACCAACCCTCTTCAGGAGAACTGTGACCATATGAGAGTATTCTCTCGATTCGAATGTTGTCGTTGGCAATCAGGTCATTGAATATTTCATTGGGTATTGATGAAGGAACATCATTGTAAATGTTTGGCATCAAGCTCTCCTAGCTAGTATTGAATTGATTAATAATTTGGGCCTTAGCTTCAGTTGTAAACCTAAGCAGTGGCACTCTTTCTGAAGTAAAAACGGTAATAGCCCACCAAGTTACTGCAGATAAACAGCGCCTCCATAACAACCGCTGTTGGCGAACCAACTAAGTAATTGTGAATCAACCAAAAGCTGGTTCCGATGATCATCAATTCTCTTAATCGACGGTCATCTTTATTGAAGGCTGCAAAGGTTTGAAATACGGAGGCAAAGCAACTCAATATGCTGGTTAGCCCCGAGTAAGTCACTGCGGTTGCGACCACCGACATCGAACAAAACAAATATTTAAACTTAGACGAGGTAGAAAATGCGCTCGTCAAATAGCGAATCGTGGCAATCGTCATTAAGCTTGCCGCTGTCCACTGTTCAAGAAGGATAAAGTGACTCGAAATAAGAACGCCAGCAAAGAACAGACAAGTGACGATTTTCTTCCTTTCCTTGAATTGGAATGACAGAAGATCAAAACAAATGGCTATCGCGACTAATACTTGGGAAAGATAAAAGGCAGACACGGTGATTCCTTCAATAATACATTACGCCCTAGCCGCCTCTTTTAACTGTGAACAGTCGAATAAAACGTACTAGGCGGTTCCAACGATACAGGTCAAACAGCGCTCTAAAACTTCTATAGAGATCTAAAGCTTCAACACGCCACTAATCACAGTGGTCGCAGAACCGATTAACTTTATTCGCCCATTAGCTGAGAGCTCTGTCGACAGATAACCACCACGACGAGACGCCTGATAAGCACTGAAACTGCTTTTGTTGAGCTTTTCTGCCCAGTGCTGCGTCAATGCGCAATGTGCCGAGCCAGTCACAGGATCTTCATTAACCCCAACCCAAGGTGCAAAGTAGCGAGAAACAAAATCAAGTTCCGTATTTGCTGCCAATGCTGTCACCACTACACCTCGCCCTTGAATACCTTTTAACGCATCAAAGTTTGGTGAAAGCTCCAATAACACTTGTTCGTTGGAAACTTCGATTAACTGCTTAGAGTCAAATTCTCTGAATGAAACTACTTGATGCGGATCTAAACCTAGGTGTTCAAGCAGCGTGAGGTTGGGTTCAGAACGCAATGATAGCTGTGTACTAGGAAAATCAAGCTCGATAGACGATTCACAAACGGCGGCAGATAATTCCCCAGATAAGGTGTTAAACACGACCTTATCACCTGTCTCAAGCAGTCCTTGTTCTTTCATCACATGAACCGTTGCCAGTGTGCCATGTCCACACAGCTTCACTTCGACTTCGGGAGTGAACCATTTAAGCGTCATAGTGTTAAGCGCGAGAAAAGCCGTTTCAGATACCGCCATCTCTTCAGCGATTGAAAACATTAACGACTCATCCAACGGCTCTTTGGAGATACAGACCCCGGCAGGGTTCCCTTTAAACGCTTGAGTTGTAAACGAATCTACTTGATATATCTCTAAATCCACAATGGCTCCTAAATGCACAACATTTCCCAAACCGGCAATCATGGCTCGTTGGGACATAACCTAGATATTGCTGCCCACAATAAGCACAATCACCTTGTGCTACAAGTCTTTAGCAACAACTTTATCGATACTTATTGAGAAACGAAACAAATGATAAACAAAACGTTATAGAAGTGTTTTTAGGGATAAAAGAACATTGAACATAAGAGTAAATCGCGATGGCAAAACAAAGGAATAACGACGATTAATACGAGCGAAAACCCGAAAAAGGTAATCACCGCATCATTATTTAATGCTTAATATTTGCATAATAACTTGTAAGAATGGATATTATGATGAATATTAATTTAAATAATCCATTCACGGACAATAAACTGGAATACGTACTTGTGTTGAATACGATACGACGGAGTCATCCTTGCCTCACACGATAAAGGTTCGGTATCAAGTAGGAGTAGCAAGTTGCTATTTGCATGAAATGCATGAAGTTGAAGTTAAATTAAGTGCCTAAATTTGAATCATGTTGCAAATTTTGGGCTACGATTTAGTTATCACGTACGAAAGGGAATCCGTCAGTGAAAGCGTTTTGCGTATCAATACTTGCGTCAACATCCTTTTTGGCTAGCCCTGTATTTGGCCAGCAGCATGATATTTATCTCTACAATTGGGATGAATTTTTATCTGACAGCGTCGTTACCCAGTTGAGTGATACCTACGGCATCTCACTAAAGCAGCAATATTTTTCTGACGAGTCCATTCGTGATGAAGTGCTATTGAGTGAACGACGAGGTGCGTTTGAATTGGTTGTCATTGAAAGTATTAAACTGAAAGCGCTGGCTAAACAGAACTTATTCCACAACCTGAGCGACTTGCAGCAATCCCTTTCAAGCAACTTTGACTCAAGATGGGTGGATGGGTGTGGCGAATATGGAATCCCCTACGCTTGGGGGACATCCGGCATCTTATACCGAAGCGGAAAAGTTGAGACTCCCAAGTCTTGGGGCGCTCTTCTAGACCCTGAAACCAAAACCAGCGGCCGAATCAGCATGTATTATGAGCCTACGGATTTGGTGAGTGCTGCGCTTCTGATGAATCAATTTGAGCCGTTTACCAACAACGAACAAGAACTTCGAGTCGCTTACAAAACGCTACAAGCACAGAAGCCTCACCTTGAAAGTAATGAATACGTTGTCGATTATATTCGTCATCCCGAACACTTAGCCAACATCGACCTCGCCTACGGATACTCAGGTGACAGCTATGTGCTTAATGATGCCGAACCTGAGGCATCTTGGGCCTACACAGTGCCTCTAGAAGGAACAACCTTATGGTTAGAGTGTATGGCTGCAATTAACAACGGAGAGCGATCTCCACAGGCAACCACGATTCTCTCCTTCTTATCGCAACCCGAAATCGCCGCTCAAAACGCAATGGATTCATGGTTTGCAACGCCAAGTTCAAAAGCAAAAGCACTCACTTCTCAGGAGTATCAAAACGATCCCGAGCTTTTCCCGAATAAAGAAGTATTAGATCGCAGCTACCTTTATCAGCCGTTAGAACCGAGTAGCATTCAAATTCGCAATCGTATTGTCGACAGTTTGAGATAACTCATGCCAGTATTGAAGAAGCTCTATTTTGTACTTTTACCAACGCTGACATTTGTGCTCCTGATAGCAGGAATCGTGATGTACAACTTCGCATCAAATCATGCTAAGCACATGTATTTGGACAAGGTGCAATCTGATGTGAACACCGCTTTAGTCGCGGCGGAATACGAGCAGCTCGGCTTGTCCTTACTAGTTAAAGATATCGGTTCTTCGTTGCAGTTCCTCCGCTACATTCAAAATCCTGGCGACTACACGACTCTATCGCTATTGGAAAAACGAGTACTCCGAGTATTAAGCCAGAATCACGTCAATCAATTTGGGCAACGCAATGTTTATATCGTGGACCCTAAGTTCAAATTAACGCTTTCGACTCTCAGAGCCGATCCTTTCGAGGGGCTAAAGATCCCTGACAAGATTTACGAAAGAGTCTTCGATATATACACCTCGTTAATAAGCAAAAATGAACTCTCCTACGAAGGCTTCTCTTATATCTCGATCAGTGGAGAGCTCAGATACTCGTATGTTGCAGCAATTGACCCTTACCTCCTTCCTCAAGACAAACGTGCAAGTAACAGTTTAAATCGCTACATCTTGATTGCTGATGGGCCTCTGATGCAACTCTCTAGCCTGCTAATCAAATACAATGACGATGACAATATTCAGTTCTTAATCGAGCCATCCTCAGACGCTGCCAACATTGAAAATACCCAATTCGTTATCAAATCAATTGAGCAAACCCAAGATAATATCAATGTGCAGATGACCAGCCGACATCTCATCGCGCAAGTAAATATTCGAGAACAAAAGTTCAACCATGAGAAAGCCATCATCGCTAAACAAACCTTGTTAGGTGGCTTTGGTACTCTCTTTACGATCATGTTGATCGTACATTTAGTGGTACGTTACCAACTCGTGCGACCGCTTAAAGACTTACTTCAAGAGATATCGATCGGCGGGCTCAAACTTAGATACTTCAAACGCTCATCAGGGCAAAGTGAAATTGATGGTTTAAAGAACGCGTACATAGACTCATTAACAGAGTTGAAGTTCGAAGCCGAATTCGACCAACTCACCAAGCTAGCTAACCGACGCTCTTTCATCAGACACCTTGATGTACGACTAAAAAGCTCGATGAGCCCACACTGCTATGTGGTTTGTTGGGACATCATCGATTTTCGTAAAATTAACGATCTCTACGGGGCAAAAGTTGGTGATAATGTACTGATAAGCTTAGCTAAAGCACTGAAAGAGACACTACAAAACCAACAAGCCTCTTTGGGCTTTAGTTGCAGTGATTACTCTTTAGCCAGACTGGGAGGGAATCAGTTTATCGCGATCTTGGAGATGGGTAAGAACCAAGTGATAAACGAAGAAATTGAGAACATCAACAATACGCTGACCGGCACCACCTTCCTTGACTACTATGGGTTTCGATTATCACTCGCAACAGGTGTTTTACCGCTCGACACGCCAAAGTTCGATGAGATTTGGCACCGGTGCATCGATGAAATGTTAGCTAATGCGAAGTCTCATAGTGATGGCGAAAGTCATATTGTTTATGGCGAAGAGTTGTTACATACCTTGGAACGCCATGACGTTGTAGAGAAAAGACTCTTAGAGTGCTGCGAAAGTGACAACTTTGAACTTCGCTTTATGCCTATTTTTAACGCCAAGACACTTCAGATAGATGGCGCGGAGTGCCTGATTCGTTGCCCAGCCTTATTCGATATCGATGCGGGACCAGAAGAATTTATCCCAGTTGCAGAAAAGAGTAACCTTATTGCCAGGCTCGACATGTGGGTCATTGGCACCGCGATCAAAAGCTATAAAGAGCTTTCAGAACTTCATAAATACAAGGGCACTCTGTCAATTAATATCTCGGCGATGGAGCTCTACAACCGTAATTTTGCCGACAATATCCGTAAAGTACTCGAACGTTATCAAGTGCCACCTGGCAACATTATTATAGAGATTACCGAGACCAGTTACGTGAAAAGTACCAAGCTTACGGTGCAGACTATCGAGAGCCTCAGAAGCTTAGGTTTAAAGGTCTCCCTTGACGATTTTGGTACGGGCTACACAGCGTTTAACCAACTTCTCCACTACCCTGTGGATGAGCTCAAAATTGATAAGAGCTTTATCGATAACATGGTAGACGACAAGGCCGACCGCAAGATGGTCGAATCTATGGTTAACTTAGGCCACTCTTGTGACACGCTAGTCGTCGGAGAAGGTGTTGAGTCGATAGAACAGTATCATTACCTCAGAAAAGCCAACTGTAACCTAATACAAGGCTACTTCTTCAGTCAGCCACTCACTTATCTGGAATTCATCGAGTTTGTTCGAAACCATAACCCGCAAGCAATTTTAAACCCGCAGTCTGTTAGCAGTTCGAGATCTAACGAGCGAATCGTTGCACTCACTCAAAAGCAGTAACCTTAAACCTAAACCTCAAAGCCTCTCTTCCTATTCAAGCGCGGAAAGCCACTATAGCTATAACTAGTAGTAGAACTATCTTCATCAGAGCAGGAGCTCTCTATTGGCTGCACATTGAATGAGGAGGCAAATAAAGAATGGCAAAAGCCATGATAGTGAAGCGGGAGAATGGTGAGCGTACAGTCAACAAAACCTAATGATCTAACTTATCGCTGATGCGGGGATTAACTCTGCATCGTCGTTAGTAGCTCCATCATATCTTTAGAGCTGATGTTCTTCTTATGCCTGACTACAGCGTCAATCATCAATTCTAAATTCCCCGCAGAGATATAATCCTTAAGCACGTCATTGAATTTTTCCTGTATCTCATCACTTGTGTACAATTGCTCAGGAATGAAGAATAGAAACTGACTGCCACTACTACGAAACGAGATAGTACTTTCCGGTACCTTTGCCGTCAGGGACTTAGCAGCTGAACTCACCACCAAGTCTCCATATTCAAGTCCATACTTTTGGTTTATCTCACTAAGGTTTCTGATTCTTACAAAGTAAAGGTCGAAATTACCGTTTGTTGGATAGCTGTTCTTAACAAACTGCATGAGCGAGACTCGATTGCGAAAGCCAGTAATGAAGTCGGTAGAATGAAGTTTTCGTTTGATGGCAAAGTCGACGTAAAAAATCGCTCCTGTCACAAGCAGTAGCAACACCAGAAATACGCTGCTTATCTGATGCATCATCACCAACTTGTCGACCATTGTGGTGTTTTCTTCAATAACCGGGCTTTGAAGTCGAAACTTTTCGTTAATAAATTCGACCAGCGTGTTGTAACAAATATCAATTTTCTTCTGCAGTGATTCCTTAGGCAAAGCGCCTTGATTCACCAACTTAATTGAGGATTCTAACGACTTAAACTTTTCAAACTCTGCGGTAAAGTACGGTTTAAAGTTTGCTGAGCGAATAAAATTGGACGATTCAGTGCTGTTGATCAGAATATCAAAACGACTCCAAGTAATGTCATATGCCAACCAAAGTTCATCATAATCAATCGTCTTTGCATGGCTAACCATCAAGAAGTTTGCATACTCTTTGACGAGTTGAAAAACAAACCAAGTGGCCTCATTTTGGCGGTTAGAAAAGCTCTTGTTGATGTCATTAATTCGAGTGACACTGTAGATATTGACGGATAGAACAACCACGGCCAAAGACAAAACAACGACTTTGATTGCGGCCATAGACAACAGCTTCTTCATAATTAGCCTCTACAGGTGAATATCACGAATCTGCCAAATCATCTTGGCATGGAAATCAGGGGTATTGGTTTCAGGGTTCGCAGAGATTGGGTAAATCAACCAAAACGGGCCTTTCTCTCTCACAGACATAAACTCCCCATTCTTTTTAATCGCAATGATGGGTTCATAGGTATCAAAATCTTCTTTGGGCACCGCAATTTTATAGTCATTCAATGCTACGAAAGTGACTTGTGATGATATCGGTAGATCCATATTTTCAAGCACCGTTTGTAACGTCACACCACTATAAACGGTCAGACCCTCGACCCAAGGCAAGGTGGTAGTAATTTCTTTTTGAGGAAGTGACAGGAGTTGCTCTCTACTAAAACCATGCTTTTGCCCGGAGTGGTCGAAAACCGTTAACTCTGAGGCTGCAAAAATCGAAAACGAGCAAAGCCAAAGCATCAACAAGAATACAGTTCTCATTCTAAACTCCATTTAAAAAGGTCACTAATTTGAGTCTAGTATAAATTGACCATTTAACTTGTACCGATACCACTCAGATTGATTGGTATCGCTTTATCCCTAATGCCCCTACACCTCGCTGTTTTTCAATAACTTCGCCGTTTCTCTGTCTCTTCCATCACCGCTCTCGTTCAGCACTCCCTACCCGCTTGACGTATTCCTTCTCAACCGTCTAGTAACAAAAACTCGTATTTTACTCTGCGTAAGTAAACCAATAAGCCCTATGAATACGTATGAAACAACAAAATTAACAATAAATATGAGCAAGTCAGTAGCGAGAATGCTGGATGCTGCATAACCTTTAATCGAACGTAAGCAGCTTTAAGAGACTTAATAACGAGTTCCAGTCGTTTCTACTTCACCAGTTGATCTCGTGTATTGATCTTAGAAAGCTTACTCATTTCATAATCAAGGGAATCGAGAATGAGTTTGAATATAAAAAAATTTAACCCCATGGCGACACTTTCTACCCTAGTAATGACGCTGGTCATGTTTCCTGTTTCTGCTGAAGTTAATCAAGAACAATTCGAATTAGGTAAACAAAAAGCTAAAGTGTGTATGACCTGTCATGGCGCTGATGGCATCTCAACACAAGATCCCTACCCGAACCTTCGCGGTCAAAAAGTGGGTTATCTCATCTCTTCATTGAAAGATTACCAGACTCGAGAAAGAACCAGTGGCTTAGCGATTCTCATGCAACAACAAGCCGACACGCTCTCAGACCAAGACATCCGTGACATTTCCTATTTCTATTCTGTGCTCGGCAACGAAGCAGGCTCGCTCAGCGATTCAAATTAAGTCAGCGATTCAAAACCTCTAGGCAAGGAGCCTTGTTATGGAACAAGTGACAACGCAATACAGCATTAAGGTCGTGAAGTACTTCATCATTGCATCCTTAGTGTGGGCGATTGTAGGTATGATCATCGGCGTGATTCTCGCCGCGCAATTATATTGGCCAGTCTTAAACTTTGATTCTCAGTATTTCCAATTTGGTCGACTGCGTCCGCTACATACCTCTGGAGTAATTTACGGCTTCGTCGTGAATATCTTGATGGGGACGTCTTTGTACATTGCCCAGCGAACAGGCCATTGTGACTTGTTCAACAAAAGCCTTTCATGGATGGTATTTTGGGGCTGGCAATTCATCCTGTTACTTGCGGTCATTTCCTTA
The DNA here is from genome assembly GCF_041469805.1 of Vibrio sp. 10N.286.48.C11. Classification (NCBI taxonomy): domain Bacteria; kingdom Pseudomonadati; phylum Pseudomonadota; class Gammaproteobacteria; order Vibrionales; family Vibrionaceae; genus Vibrio; species Vibrio sp. 10N.286.48.C11. The sequence continues at coordinate 11,006 of NZ_JBFRLK010000059.1, forward strand.
CCCGCAGGCCACACTACCTCAAAAGAGTATGCGGAGCTTGAATGGCCAATCGACTTGATGATTGTGTTGGTTTGGGTGCTGTACGCGGTGTTGTTCTTTGGCACCCTTGCTAAACGAAAGGTCAGCCATATCTTTGTGGCTAACTGGTTCTTTGCTGCATTCATTATCGTCGTTGCAATGATTTTCATCGTGAACAACCTCGCGATGCCTGTGTTGGCGATGAAGTCCTACTCTGTGTTTGCAGGCGCTCAAGATGCGATTGTTCAATGGTGGTGGGGACATAATGCCGTCGGTTTCTTGCTGACCGCTGGTGTGATTGGTATGAACTACTATTTCATACCCAAAGCGGCGGATCGACCTATCTACTCGTACCGTTTGTCTGTGATCCATTTCTGGGGCTTGGTCGGCTTTTACACGTGGGCCGGAACGCACCATTTGGTTTATTCTTCTGTTCCCATCTGGATTCAGAACATCGGCATCGTTATGTCTTTGATCCTGTGGCTCCCTTCTTGGGCAGGCGCGTTCAATAGCGCAATGACCCTCCTACAAAATAAAGAAAAGCTGAAGTCCGACTACATTCTTTTATTCTTTTTCTCAGCGATTCTTTACTACTGCTTGGCAACATTCGAAGGTCCGCTACTCGCTATTCGCTGGTTCAACATGGTGGCACACAACACCGAATGGATCATCGGGCACGTACATTCCGCGGCTCTCGGATGGGTTGGGATGTCAGGGATAGCGGTTTTTTACTACTTCATTCCACGCTTATGGGGCCAAACCGATCTATGGTCACGACGACTGATTAAATGGCACTTTTGGCTTGCTCATGCTGGCGTCGCCATCTATGCAATAGCACTTTGGATCGCAGGCATCGGCGAGGGATATATGTGGCTCGCTCAAAATGAAAATGGCGAACTGATTTACAGTTTTGTAGAAGCTATGGACTTTAAAGCACCTTGGCTATTCATGCGTTTCTTTGGTGGCGCGCTGTTTGTACTTGGATTGTTCTTAATGGCTTTCAACTTGTACAAAACGATTCGTATGCCCGTAACAAATGATGCTAAACACACTGTTAATGAAGGAGCTTAAATGATGAGTAAAGACTTTACACATTCAATCGTCATTTTAATTTTGACCACTGTTGTCGTGGCCTCCTTCTCTTTATTGGTCTGGGTAGTGCCAAGCATTGTCCGTGGCGATGATATTGCCAAAGGCAGCTTAGCGATGCCTCTCACACCGATTGAGTTAGCAGGCCGAGACATATACATCAGTGAAGGCTGCCATGTTTGTCACACACAAATGGTTCGCCCTCTAGAGCCAGAAGTGAAGCGTAATGGTCGCCCGAACCAAGAAGCAGACGATATCTATGAGTTTCCTAACTTGTGGGGCTCTAAACGTACTGGTCCTGACCTCACTAACTTAGGTAGAAAGTATTCTGACCAATGGCATGCTATTCACTTAATTGACCCTCGAAAAGTCGTACCGACCTCGATCATGCCCTCTTACCCGTGGCTATTTGAGCAGACTCTGACTGGCGATGATATTAGCGCCAAAATGGAAGTGTTACGTACCTTAGGTGTGCCTTATACCGATCAAGAAATTGGTGATGCCCGTTTGCAAGTAAGAGGCAAAACCAAAGGTGAAGCTCTGATTCGCTATTTACAAAGCCTGGGTAAAGATACGTCACAGGAGGTATCACAATGAGCACATTCTGGAATCTATGGGCGGTACTCTTAACCTTAATATTCTTTGTTCTGATGGTGTCTGTTGTCGTTAAATACTGGCGTAGCAATCACAAGGCCGATCACGACCACACCATTGGCACCTTTGATGGTATTGAAGAGAAAGATGCGCCTCCACCTAAGCTGTTATTTATCAGTTATGCAGTGGCATTTCTTTTGTCTGCGGGTTATTTGGTGCTCTACCCCGGGCTTGGAGAATGGGAAGGCTTAGTCGATTGGGAACAAAGCGACGATAAGCTCAGTTCACCATCCACCACTCTCAATGAGCAATTTGCACAAACCAGCGAAACCACGTTAGAGGGATTAGCTGCTGTCCCAGAGATCGTGAACAGCGGTAGGATTCTATTCCAAACTCACTGTGCCGCTTGTCACCGAGATAATGCACAAGGTCAGAAACACTTCCCTAATCTTATCGACCAAGAATGGTTATACGGCGGCAGTGATGAAGCTGTGATCCATTCGATTGCCAAAGGGCGAAATGGAGCGATGCCGGGTTGGAGTGAAATCATGCGCCCAGACGAGGTGGCAAAAGTCTCCTACTATCTAGCCTCCCTCAACCAACGTCATACCGATGTGCCGGAGATTAAAGTCGAGCTCGGTAAAACCTTGTTCGTCCAATACTGTTCGTCTTGTCATGCCGATGGTGCTGTCGCTAACCCAGCGATTGGCGTACCTGATCTTTCCGATGATATCTGGCTTCACGGAGGGAGTATTGAAGAGATTCAGCACACCATCAATTATGGTTTGAACAACCTAATGCCTGCGTTTGATGAGCAGCTCAGTGAGAACGAGATACTCGCGCTTGGGGCTTATATCCGACACGCTGGTGACGTAGAGCAACAACGGCTCGCGAGTTTGAAAGCATCATCTGTTGAGCGCGGAGAATATCTCGCTTATGCCGGTGACTGTGTGGCTTGTCATAGTGCAGAAGGTGGCGAACCCTTTGCTGGCGGCCTACCCTTTGTCACCCCCTTCGGCACCGTGTATTCAACCAACATAACGCCACACACTACCGAAGGTATTGGGACTTATGACTTCGATGATTTCCGAGCGGCGTTAGTCGCAGGTAAAGGCAAGAATGGTTACCTGTACCCTGCAATGCCTTACACCTCCTATCAATACCTCACCGACCAAGACATGGTGGATTTATGGGAATACATGCAGTCAATCACCGCCGTGCCGCGACGCAATGATGACAACAGCATGATGTTTCCATCCAATATTCGCTTAGGTTTGCTTGGCTGGAACATCGTATTCATGGATACCGACCCTATTGATTATGAAGTGCCAGAGGAACTCAAAGGAGAAATTGAGAATGTCGATAAGTGGCAACAAGGCAAATATTGGGTCGCAGGACTTGGTCACTGTTCGGAGTGCCATACACCTCGAAATATTGCCCAAGCACTGATACCAGAACGTATTTTCCAAGGTAACTTGATCGACGGTTGGAACGCGCCTGATATTACAGCCAATGAGCTCTATATCGATGGTTGGGATGAAGCAACACTCACAGACTTTTTACACACAGGACATTCAGACAAAGGCACCGCTTTTGCGGGTATGGCTGATGTAGTGAAAAACAGCCTAAGCTTGATGACGCGTGAAGATATTGAGTCGATGTCCTATTACCTACTCAGTGGGGACATCAACAACACCATTGCCAGTGATGCCGTTCAGTTACAGCCTAAAGGGTTTGATGAAGCTGCGTATGCCAGTGAAATCTACACCACGTATCGTCAAACCTGTGGGGCCTGTCATGGTGACGATGGTAAAGGTCGCGATCCAATCGCCCCTACTCTGTTGAACAACGGTATTATCATGCACAGCGACCCATTCAATACCATTGCGGTAACGGTGCGCGGCTTGCAACCCACCTATCTCGACAAAGACAGAAATTTCATGCCAATGGCAAGTTTTGAGGATGTACTGTCGGATCAACGCTTAGCTGAGTTAATCACGTTTGTGCGTTTAAACCTTGGCGACAGAAATGAACCGGTCACGGCTGAGCATGTTCGAGAGGTAAGAGAAACACTTGAAGCAGCAGGCTATGCAGGTGGATTACACACCACACCTGAAATGTACGAAAATCGAGATAAGAACATTAACATACGATAGTAGCTGTGCGTAGCCGATTGGCCCAACAAGCAGCGAACAGCACGTAACTTTTATGTTTGCCTAACAAGCCAAAAGGAGACCACTGTGTCTCCTTTTCTTTTGCCCAAACCCAAGTTTTCGATACTTTGCCGTACAACACAATTGTAACTAACTGATTACACAATTAAGCAGAGCTGCACATAATGCGATCAATCTCGCAGAACAAAGATGACACCAAGTGCATAATATGCAAAATTTTCTAAAGATGTACTAAGGACAGTTATGGATACAACTACACTCATCTACGATACGTTGGAAGGCCTGTCGAGCGCAAAGCCTCAGCAACACGCTCAAATCCGCCAAAATCTATATAACCAATTAGATTTATCATTTGAGAAGCAGTTGGCTTTGTATTCATCAGTTCTTGGTCCAGCAAGTGCTGGTAGATTGACCGATTTGGATAGTGCAGTGATGTCTGCACGCAAGATTGTTGGCTTAGAAAACAGCTAAACAACCTTCAGCCTATCTCAACTTTAACGCTGCCATTGTGCAGCGTTTTTTTATGGACGCTATTTACGATAAAGACGGTTGGTTACGATAAGTACGGTTAAGTAAGATAAGTGCAGTTGGGCCTGTTTTTCAAGCTACACGCATTCTCATTTGGTTAATCTTATGTTCCATTTTTAACAGGTGTGCAACCTCAACAATGGCGCTAATGTTAGTAGCACGTTAACCACACATCGGATGGAAGAATCATGAGAGTACTTATTGAATATACACAGACAGGCAAATACCGTGATCATGCGTGGGAAGCATTAACGATTCGTTCAAAAGGCGAAATTCAAGCTGTGACTCCCTCTTATGCGGCTCAGCTTATCGAACAAAACCGCGCCAGCTTATCGACCACTGAAAATCAAGATATCGTCATCCAACCTTAATGGCTTCAAGGGCTACCCCTCCTAGTTCCTTAAATCGAATAGTTCGATGACATAAAAAAACGCTGCATGGGTGCAGCGTTTTCTTGTTTCTGGCGTATCGTATTTCTAACGTAGATAGTTTCTAAAGTAGAAAGCTTCTAACGCATCTTGTTTCTAGTGCAAATAGCTTGATTACTTTGGCAGATTTTCTAACGCTTCAACCATCGTCATCAATTTATCGACAATCCTTTCGCCGTCTACTCGCAAGCCATTGTGTTCATATTCATTGGTGATCCACGCTTTCGAGTTAGGAATGTTCGCCAATGTTTCACGGCTGTAATCCAACTCAACGTACATGTCATCGGCGTAAACGGCACACGCCATTGGCACTGTATTCTTGCTCAACTGCTCTGCGTTGTACAAAGTGCCCCAGTCCGACTTTTCAGCCAACATGTTCGCGGCTTCACGCAGTGGCTTCAGCGTTTCAAGTTGGTCGAACATCCATGGGTACACCATTTCACCAGTAAACCAGAACTCACTGCCCGATTGGTAGTTGAAGTGTGGGTACTGCTCACGAACACGATGTGCAGACCAGTTAGACGCTGTACCTTGACAGTAAATCGATTCATGCAAGATTGCGTAAATTGGGTTAGTTAAGTAACCCTGCTCTTGCTGCATTTGATTTAGGAAGCTGTAGCTCAGCTGTCTGTTACCGTTCACTTCAACAAACGCACTCTCCAGTGTGAAATACATTGGAAGGTTTGCTTCGCCGCCACCAAGATTAATACCTATTAGCTGGAACTGTTCAACTGTGAACACCTGACCGTTTGGCAGTCTCACATCGTTGTTGAGCAGGTAATCAGAGATCTCGCGACACATAGCTTGTGCTTGTGGGAACTGAGCAAAGAAAGCTCTGTTTTTGTCTTCTACACGCTTGTAAGTCGCACGATAAACATCGTCAGCTTCTCGTTCAATAGAAGGAATGCCGCCCGTCACATAACAACGCTGCAAGCTCTGTGGGAACAGTGACAAATAGCTCAGTGTACAGAAGCCACCAAAGCTTTGACCAATCGTCGACCATTGCTTAATACCAAACTGTTCACGAATCGCTTCAGCGTCACGAACGATGTTATCCGCTCTGAAATGCGTTAAGTATTCGACTTGTTGTTCTGGAGACAAATGCGCCAAAGTTTCATGGCTGATAACCGTGCTGTTGCCAGTACCACGTTGGTCTAGAAGCAGAACACGGTAGTTTTGTAATGCACGCTTTAGCCAACCCGATTGACCACTCACCCGTGGAGAAGGAAAACCTGGGCCGCCTTGAAAGTAGATCAACCACGGCAGCTCTTGCTCATCTTTAGCGAGATCAACCAGCTCACGTGCGAAGACTTGGATCTGTTGTCCATCTTTGGCTTGATAATCAAGTGGCAACTCGAAAGAGTGCTGACGGTACAGGGTGGTTCCATCAATAAAGTTAGCTTGCACGCTTCATTCCTTTTTATCTGATTCTAAAGTCATTGGTACGAATAAAAATGGCACCCTTTGGCACCGTAGTTAGCAAGATACGCATACTAGCTTGTAAATGAAACCGTTTGTTGAACCTGAATGTGAAGGTACTTCATTAAATCGCCAAATTAGCTTTATACGCGTAACAACTTGTGTCAAAACAGAGAGTTTAAGATGTGATCTATTGAGAAGAAGAACAAAAGTGGGACACAAATAAAAAGAGCTTAACGAGGTGAGGATACGTTAAGCTCTTTGGTTTTATCTGTTGTAAATGAGGTTTTTAGGTTGAACAAGCTCAGGCTTTATAGGTTTAGTTTCTATAAGCCAAAGATCTATAAACTGAGCTTCTGTAACTTATAGCTCTATAAAACAAAGCTAAGAAGCCTCGAGCTCACCTGCACCTTGAATTGAACGTTGGCTGTTTTCAACAAGGATAGCCGTCGCCGTTTCTTTCAACGCGCCCCACTCTCCATCGTCAACTTCAATGCCCTCGTTCCACGCCTTCTCTTGAGTTTTAAAAAGCGCTTCCGATTCAATGTGTGTTTGGTAGCCATCTGACAAACGTTCGATATCGAAATCCTGGACGGAAAGCTCGATGGTCATATTGTGGATATGATCGTCCGATGCCAGAGGCAAATCTGATAAAAACAGTTCTGGTGCAACGCAACCACGGTTAAGCACATACAAGGTGCTCTTAGGATTTGAGCCATTATCCCAACGTGCGGTACATGCGATGCCTTTCGCTGCCAGTTTTACAAGCTCACTGTACGCTAACCAACGATTATGGCAGTTGTTTAGCTCGATTTTCAGCGTCTTTTTACCGACCATTTTTTCAATGGCGTAATCCATCACCACAGGAAGATGACACGCTAAGCTCGCCTTGTGCAGGTCCACTTCAACTGTGTTGTCGCTTGTCACTTGGATGTCTACAGGGCAATCGTCTTCTAGCCCCATAAAGTTGCTCGCATTGTTAAAATGACGAACACCATCCAAGCCAACCATTTGTAAATCTGCCACCATGTTCGCTATCACATCGGCTTCACCACATGTACGACGCATACCCAGAAAGGCTTTATTAACGGCCGCTACCAGTTCATTGTGAGAAACGATCATAACGATTTACCTCCATGTTGAGCGTTGATATGTGTAGGAACTTTATTTGAGTCAGCGATCTCCGCTTCACTTGGTAAGATTGGGAACACCCATTCGTCCTGATGAATTTCATCAAGCAACGGTGCACCTTGGAAAAACGTCACTCGTACCCAACGGTCTGAGCGAGGATCAAACTTAGTCGCTCCAAACATCGCTAGCTTACAACGCAGCAAATGCATTGGTGGCGAGTCTTGGTGCAGCACGTTCATTTGAATGTCGCCCATCGCCTTGTTACCTAACGTCCACACACGGCGCGCAATGGCACGATGCTGCGGTTGTTTAACAAGGAATTCAGCCAATGAAAGCTCTGGCGCGAATTGCAATAAAGCATGGTACAGACGGTAAGCTTGACGGCCGATATCCAACGGCAGTTCGCGCTCTTCGCCGAGTTCCTCGCCTCGAACACCGAGCCTTGGCTCTTCTTTGTCCTGAGAGCGATACCAGAACCAGTAGTTATTTTCTGCTTTCGTAAAGTCAGTCGTGATCGCCCAACGGTACTTTTCTTCTAACACAACCAATAGGTCTTGGATCTTTTTGCCACTAGGAAGCGAGAGTGTTTCGCTACAATTCATTTGCTCTTGATGGGCGTCCACTAATTCTGGGTACAATTCCATCAAGCATGAGATAAGGATTTCTTGGGCTTCCATACTCATGTGCTTAGATTGTTCAACTAACTGCGCCCATGTATCGCAATGGTTTACAGAAGCTTCTAGTGACTGTTCTGCGTGTTTCAACTCATCAACAGCGGTTTTGTTCAACTCTTGCTGATTTTCATTGATGGTAACAACTTGTTCTAAATGACAAATCGCTTTTTTAACTAATGTACGTAGAGGCTCAATCAATGCCGTATCCGTGTGATTAGCTAACACGTCAGCTAATGCATGCTCACGGGTTGTCATCCATTGATCGACAATACTTGGGTGGTTAATCAGATATGGCGCCATACCTAAACCTGTGGCATTACCCACACCTAGGTAGCGTTGTAAGCCTCTGTGCAAGGTAATCGCTTGTTCACCGCCTTGTTGCTCCGCTAGGTAATGAACCCAATCTAGGCTGAACTCACGCAGCATATAAACAGCACACATTTGAGCACTGAACGATTGATTAAAATCTGGATTCTTTTCCAAGATTTTAAAGTCAGCAATACCAAACTTACCATTACCATAAACCGCTGTGGTTCGTAAGATGTAGCCAACTTCCGCTAGCTCTTTTGGCGTTGGTTGAACACCTTTAGCCAAGTGACTAACAATATGTTCAAACACTCGTACACTTTTGTTGGCACGCGCTAAAACAAGCACATTGTTAGGGTTACGGCCTGCTTCTTGTAGCGGTACATTCGCACGAAGTCTCTCAAGTAGGGTGACATCAACATCACCAAGAACCAGAGCAAACGTTACGTCCCACTTTTCAGCAATTACACGGTCATTTCGTTCGTCGTCTGCAATCTCATCGCAGAAAACAACCAAATGATAAACATGATTTGGCGTCTCTAGCTTATAGATAACATGACCAAAACCTCGAGCGTCTAGTTGCCACTCATGCTTAGTCACTTTCCATTGCTGTTGCGCCATTTTACGAATCAGAGTTCTTACGAAGCTGATGCGTGTTTGGTGCATAGCACCCAGTCTTTCCGGTGCCATGACGACCGTTGCGTCACGTAGTGCTGATTCAGTGTAGGTAGAACGATGTGCATCCATTTTGCTCACCACCTTATAGTTATAGGATTTTGCTAGCCATTCAGAACCGATCGTTGCTGTCTTTTGAAGCATATATAGCGACAGTATGTTGGTTAGCTTTCACGTTTTTAATCGTTATTGATATTATCGAGGCAAGCGAACTCGCCACTTATTATTTGTCCTGACTAGATCGATTGACCTAAATACGTGCCGCCCGGTGTATCTTCACCAGTACGGTTTTTATCTTCCTTCCGGAATCTTGTATCAGCCTTCTTTCAAAGGCTCACACCTTGTTTATCTTCAGTTTTTAGAGAGCTTTATCTCTACATTTTCTTCTTTATACCGGCATTGATGTTTTATAAGCCTTGATCTTTCGCCATCTTGATTGCGATTTGAGGCGCATTCCAAAGTGATGGCAGCAAGATTAAGGACACCGGTACCGCTGTGATAACTATGAATGATTGCAGCGCTGAAATACCGCCGGAACCTAGGGAAATCAGAATCAATGCTGTTACCCCCATCATCACACCCCAGAAAGTACGAATAATTGCGTTAGGCTCTGTCTCACCGCTGACTACCACACTGATGGTGTAAGTCATTGAGTCACCTGTCGTTACGATGAAGATCGTCGTCAAGATCAAGAACAGAATAGAGATAAGCATTGGCATTGGTAGTTGCTGAGTTACTGCCAGTAGCGCGCCAGGTAAATTAAAGCCTTCGAACGCTTTACTTACGCTGCCTGGGTCTGCAATTTCAAACGCAAGGCCAGAACCGCCAACAATGGTGAACCAGAAACATGTTACGAACGGTGCAATAAGACTGATGGTTGATACCAATTGGCGAATACTACGACCGCGTGAAATACGTGCGATGAAGATTGCCATCATTGGGCCGTAACCTAAGAACCAACCCCAGAAGAATACTGTCCACCAGCTCAACCAACCTTCGTCACCACGGTATGTTGCCATTGGGATGAAGTTGTCTATCATGCTGCCTACACCTTGGATGTAGCCATTGAAAATGAAGTTTGTTGGGCCGAAGATCAGAATGTAGACCATCAATGACATTGCTAAAATTACGTTGTAACGGCTTAGCATTTGCATTCCGCGGTTAAGACCACTTAATGCCGACAATGTGTATAGAACGATAGCGAACAGGATGATGATAAGCTGCGTCGTGAAGCCATCAGGAATATCAAACAGTGCGTTCAGTGCGTAGCTCACTTGCAAGCCTAAAAAGCCGATAGGACCAATGGTGCCCGCCGCTACTGCGACAATACAACATGCATCAATCAATGCGCCGGTGTGACCTTTCAATGCTCGCTCGCCTAAAACTGGGTAAAGCAAAATACGAGGTTTAAGCGGTAAGCCTTTGTCGTAGTGAAGGTGCATCACCACAATAGACGTTAAGCTACCGACAATGGCCCATGCTAGAAAACCCCAGTGCATGAAGGATTGCGATAAAGCATTCACCGCGCCTTGCTGTGCGTTTTCTTGTGCGCCGTACAATGGTGGTGGGCTAACGTAGTGAGCGATAGGCTCTGCTGCTGCCCAAAATACACCGCCACCTGCCAGTAGCGTACAGAAGATGATCGCCATCCAACGGAAGCCGTCCATTTCAGGTTTAGCGATGCCGCCTAGGATAACCTTGCCTGTTCGCCCTGCCGCCAGGCCAAGACCAATAAGAAAAGTCAGAAGAAGAAGCATTTGCCAGTAAGGACCGAATACTTTTACAGACCATGCAAAGCCCGTATTTACTAGGCTTGATAACAGCTCGCCATCAAATAGAGCAAGTGCCACGAACAGAGCGATAAAACCGCCGCTGTACCAAAGTGCTGGGTTGGATAGGCCTAATTTGTCTGACGTAGACTCAGACTCGTTTGTGTTGCTTTTTGCATTAATTGTTGTGTGTGCTTGACCCGCATTTAAGCTTGAAGATTTCACGCTATTGGTTAAATCAGACATACTCTGACTCCAGAGGTTTCTTTGCAGCTGTCATTTGAATGATGACTACAAGGGTGTATTTAACACCTGCCCTATTGTTTTTTGTGTTGGGCAGGCTAATCCATGTTTGGGTTACCGCGTTGCGAAATAGACCGTTGTTCCTTTTGAATAGTGAAATTGGTTTAAGCAGCACTTGCTTATTGAACGTTTGTTAGAAGGCTGCTAATTCGATGATGGCTCGCGAGAAACCGTTAACCCTTGGTTTGAGGCTCTAGGCCATCTTTCAAGAAGTTAAACCAGTTTTCTCCCAAGACTTGCCCAGCTTCAGACTCGCTGAAACCATGACGCATCAATCCGTTATATATGTTTTCCATACCCGCACTACCACAGAACCAAGGCAACGCATCTGGCCAACCTGAGTTGTTCGCAGAGCCTTCGCCGTAGTCCATTGCTTTAGACCAACGACCATTTCTCATCCATTCAAGAACGGCTTGAGGTTGGTTTAAGCATAGGTCACTGCCAATACCGAGGTGCTCTACGCCGACCATGTCAGCCGTAGTCGCTACCATCTGGCAGAAATCTTCCAAGGTACATTGGCTGCCGTTTGGTAGGTGGAATGGGTACAAGCTGAATCCGATTAAGCCGCCGCGTGCGGTTAGAGCTTTAATTACATCGTTTGATTTATTTCGTAGTGCATCATGAGCAAACGTCGGGTTCGCATGGCTGATACAAATAGGACGAGAAGACAAGTCGATAGCTTCAAGTGTTGAGCGCTCTGCACTGTGAGACATATCTATGATCATGCCCACTCGGTTCATCTCTTCGATGGCTTGTTTACCAAAGCGAGTAATACCTGTGTCGTTCTTCTCGTAGCAACCCGTCGCCAATAAGCTCTGGTTGTTGTACGTCAGTTGCATGATCAAAAGACCTTGCTTACGCATCACTTCGATAAGACCGATCTCATCGTCGATTGGAGAACAGTTTTGAGCACCAAGGAAAATGCCGACTTTGCCAGTCGCTTTTGCAGTCTCGACATCAGCCATTGAGTGAATCGGCATGATAAGGTCTGCGTTCTGCTCGAATCTTAAATTCCATTCTGCAAAGCGAGATAAGGTTTCACGAGCCGTCTCGTGGTAAACCGCGGTAGCGTGAACTGCTGTAATGCCGCTCGCCTTTAGTGTTTGGAAATATTCTCTGTTCCAATTGCAGTATTGCAATCCATCTATAACAATCCGTTGCTGGTACATAACCACTCCTATTGAAAGCTCAGTGTTCTAGCTCGGTTTTGAAAACACGCTCAAATAACATGTTTTCAAAAATGGGTTAAATCACTTGTCTAAGTTCGTTTGCTGCTTTGGTTTGAATGTTGGCCTGACTCTGTGAATCAGGCCAATTCGATAGCTGGATAGCTAGGAAGTTAATTCAGCTATCCAATTCTTATTTAGAAAGTGGATTAGTAAGGACGTTGGTAAGCCGTCTTAACCACTGTGTAGAACTCTTTCGCGTATTGACCTTGCTCACGAGGACCGAAGCTAGACTCTTTACGACCACCAAACGGTACGTGGTAATCCGTGCCTGCTGTTGGTAGGTTGACCATCACACAACCGGTCTGCGCTTGTTGCTTGAACATTGCGCTAGTACGTAGGCTCTGAGTAATGATGCCGCCTGTTAGACCGAAGCGAGTGTCGTTGGTTGTCGCAATCGCTTCTTCTAGGTCAGCGACACGAATCACACTTGCCATTGGTGCGAACACTTCTTCTTGGTTCACTTCCCAATCGTTCTTAGTGTTCAAGAACAGCGTTGGAGACATGTAGAAACCTTCGTGTTGCATGCTCAAGCGTTCGCCACCGAATGCCAGTTCACCGCCGCTTTGACGCGCTTTCTCAACCCAACCTAGGTTTGCTTCAAGCTGGTTTCCGTCAACAACTGGGCCCATGAAAACGCCTTCCTCTAATGCGTGACCCACTTTCAGCTCGCTCATACGTTTAATCAGTGCTTCAACGTACTGGTCGTGGATACTATCCATAACAACAAGACGAGAAGACGCTGTACATTTTTGACCTGCACCAGAGAAAGAGCCGGCAATAGTTGCTTCAACTGCGGTTTGGATATCTGCATCATCAGCGATAACCAGCGCGTTCTTACTGCCCATTTCCAGTTGGCAACGAACGAAGTTTGGTGCGGTAGCCGCTGCCACTTTACGACCCGTGTCAACAGAACCGGTAAAGCTCACACCGTTCACTTCTTTAGAGTTGATCAGTGCATCACCTACCGTTGAACCGCTACCCAATACAAGGTTAAACGTACCTGCAGGGATACCTTGGCGATGGATGATCTCAGTAAGCGCAACCGCACTTGCTGGTGTTAGGTTTGCTGGTTTCCAGATAACACTGTTACCGAAAGCCAATGCTGGAGCAATTTTCCAAGCTGCTGTTGCTGTCGGGAAGTTCCAAGGAGAGATAATGCCGATAACGCCCACCGCTTCGCGAGTCACTTCAACAGAAACACCCGGGCGTACAGAATCTGCGTTGTCACCAATTTGGCGAAGCACTTCAGCCGCAAAGTATTGGAAGAACTGACCTGCACGGTAAATCTCACCGCGACCTTCAGCAAAAGGCTTACCTTCTTCACGAGATAGCAAAGTGCCCAGCTCATCACAACGGGCAATCAGCTCATCACCAATCGCTTGAAGCACCGTTTGCTTGCGTTCAATCGGCGTTTTTTCCCACTCTGGTTGAGCGTGTTTCGCCGCTGAAATCGCTTGTTGAACTTGTTCAGCACTTGCTTGTGCAAAGTTGCCAATATTTTCAGAAATATCTGATGGGTTAATGTTCGCTACGGTGCTTACACCCGCTTGCCATTCGCCGCCAATGTAAAGTGCGTTTTCTGCTTGAACATTCTGTAAGTGAGTCATCATTCTGTCCTTGTAACGTTAGGTTGCGGTTGAGTCTGGCAACCATCGGATTAATTAATAAATTGTTAATTTATATAGAGAATAAGTATTGATTTTGTATCTAAACGTAAAACTATTCGCTTGTATCAGTAAAGATCTGCGTAGACAAACAGCTTTGATTGGCAAATTGCCTAAGTTCACAGTCCATTTATTCAGGTTGAGACGCCGATGCATAAACCACGAACTCAACCAACATCTCTTCTCTAGCTAGCCCTGCAACAACGACTGCTGCACGATTTGGATAAGGTGCGTTGAAGTATTCTCCGTATACGCTGTTTACCGTTTTCAGGTATTCACGGTCAGTCACGTAAATCAGAACCTGCAGCACAGAATCCATAGATTCGCCTGCACACTCCAAGGTATGAACAAGGTTGTTAAAAGTCTGACGCGTTTGCGCTTCAATACCGCCTTCTACTACTGCGCCCGTTTCATCGATTGGAATCTGCGCAGTGTATAGAGTGCCGTTATTAACGATTGCCCACTCTAGTGGTGCTTTTGAAGCAAAAAGAGAGGTTTTTACTGGGTGTTTTTTAGTTTGTGCGTTCACGATTTCATCCAACTTTGTAACAACTATGTTTCAAGATGGTTAAATACTGCACCTTGACGCCTGATAAATCTAACGGTAAATTTTGTGCATTTGATAAATAAAATCTATCACCTTGCAAAAAGTAAGGTATAGCAAGGGCTAGAGAAGGATCGGAGTCATGAGTATTAAGCTACAACAGTTAAAACATTTCGTTTTGGTGGTCGAAGAAGGTGGATTTAGAGCGGCATCTCACCGTGCAAATCGATCGCAAGCGGCACTTTCGACTTCGATAAAAGAGTTGGAAAAAATACTCGGCCAACCTCTGTTTGAAACAGGCAACAAATCGACACTGACGCCTTTTGGAGAAATATGTTTGCCCAAGATCATTCAATTTCTGAACGTTTACAAAGCATTAGACAATGACTTACGCGCAGCGGCAGCAGGACAACAAGGAAGAGTTCGAATAGCGAGCGTGCCTTCGGTGGCCGCAAAACTCATCCCTAGTGTTTTAGGGGCATTTTGTGAGCAGTACCCGAATGTAGAAGTGAGTTTGATTGATGATAATGCGGCAGGGGTAGAAGCAAGATTACTCTCTGGCGAGGTGGATGTTGCCCTCGGTAATAGCTCCCATTTAGAAGAAGAGAGCATCGACTTCACGCCTTTGCTTTCTGATCCTATCGGTGTGGTGTGCCTCAAAGATAACCCTATCGCCTCTCAACGGGAAGGAATCGAATGGCAAACCTTGTTAAAGCAGCCCTTCATTCGTAACGGGACTTGCACCCTACTGGACCCAACACCTGCGCGCATGCTCAGCGAACAAGCCCTGTACTCTGTCGAGAACATTACCTCGCTTTTTTCGGTGTTAGAGCTCGGGATAGGCGTGACCACGCTACCTAAGCTGGCTTTCCCAACCAATGAAACCCGCTTGGTGTGGATTCCGCTAATTGACCCACCCTTGCAACGACAAATCGGCATTTTCAGACTGTCTGATCGTACGATCTCGCCACAAGCACAGGCTTTCCATGACTTATGTATTCAATACCTCAGTTATGAAGAGTCATAAGAGAGCCTAGATTAAGTAAATTAGGCAGCGCTCTGCTGCCATTTACTTCCTCAAAACTCGGTGTTTCTTCTCCGCACCATGCTTCTCGCACACCCAGTCCCCCATTTCACTCCTATATCATCAACATTTAGGCGCTGAATTTTCACTCTCGCGCACGCAAATAGTGACAAGCTGACGACAATATAAAAAATATTCGCTTATTGATAAGAAGCGACGTACGTTTAATTTACCAGAAAAACCAGATCTTCCATCATTGCCTCAAACAAGCTTAACCCCTACCAAAATCACACTTCACAACTCAGCTTGTAAATAAACCTAAGTGTTTGAATAGTCTTAATTGATAAGATCATAATTTGAAAATTTAGCTCGCTACTCCCTTCTAAAAAGACCCTCTTTTTCACAAGGATAAAGCATCTTAAATATTCATGAATAAAGTGATAGAACTATTACTTTCATAAATGAAAAACATTCATTTCAAAAATGGAATTATTGATATCAATATTTGTCGTTTTGATCACATAATTTTAGGCGTAGTTTATATTTTGTCGAAACGAGAGCGAACTAGTTTATATCGTTCTATTTCGTCAGGAGATATAAGACCAGCAAGATTATCTCTTTGTTAACAAGCAAAGTTTTATTAACAAGTAAATGCGAGTAGCAAGACATATTCAAACTGTGTTTTATATGAGCTTACACTGTTAAATATAAGGTTTTATTATGAGGCTTAATGGGATAAGTGGTGACATTCTTGTTGCTGCTAAAAGAGTTGTTCTCTGCCAAGTAGTATTAGCCGTCGGTGTAGTTTTATATGAAGTGTTTTTTGGTAATAAAGTAGATATGGAATCGTCGGCTTTGGGTATCGGAATTGCGATGCTACCTCCGCTGTTTGGTTTTATATATGCAAGCCTAAAGGTGCGCAAGAATCCTAATTATAGTTTACGTGACTTAATGCAAATGAGTCGTGTCGTGAAAATAACTTATACGTTCTTAATGTTTATCTTGGCGTTCCAGTTTTTCAAATTGGATAACCCAGTAATATTGTACGCATATATTCTCACTATGGTTGGGTACTTCTTAACACCATTTATTACTGCCTCTACAAGATCGGAGTACGTGTAGTATGGATCAAGTAACTACCGCTCACGAATACATAGAGCATCACTTAACCTTCTTAACTACAGGTGATGGTTTCTGGGCGTTCAACATCGACTCGATGTTGGTATCTTGGATTACGGGTTTACTGTTTATTGGAGCTTTTCGATACGTAGTGACTAAGGGCACCAGCGGTGTTCCAGGTCGATTTCAATGTTTTATCGAACTGATATTTGATTTTGTAAACAACCTAGTAAAAGAGATTTTTCAAGCGGAGGATAAATTAATAGGGCCACTGGCATTAACCACTTTTGTTTGGGTGTTGTTAATGAACGCGGTCGATTTATTACCAATAGATTTCATACCAGCATTAAGTCGTGCAATGGGTCTAGAACACTTTAGAGATCTACCAACGGCGGACGTAAATATTCCAATGTCGATGGCACTCGGTGTATTTATCTTACTGTTGACTTATACATTTAAAAATAAAGGATTGAAAGGCTTTATCAAAGAGCTTACTACGCAGCCATTTGATAACCCTCTTTTATACCCTGTTAACTTAGTTCTTGAATTAATAACATTAATTTCAAAACCTATATCACTAGGCTTACGATTATTTGGAAACATGTATGCAGGTGAGATGATATTTATTCTGATCGCATTAATGCCATGGTGGATGCAATGGGCACTGAGTGTTCCTTGGGCACTATTCCACATATTAATCGTATTCTTGCAAGCATTTATATTTATGGTACTGACCGTTGTTTATTTAGGTATGGCAACAGAAGAACACCACTAATTAATAACTAAAAAATTTAACTAAAAAATTATTTATCGGAGATACAAATGGATATCGTAAGCGCAGTTTTATATGTAGCAGGTGCATTACTGATCGGTTTAGGTGCAGCAGGTGCAGCATCTGGTATTGGTAACTTAGCAGGTAAATACCTTGAAGGTGTTGCGCGTCAACCAGACCTTACTCCAATGCTTCGTACTCAATTCTTCATCATGATGGGTCTTGTGGATGCAGTACCGATGATCGGTGTTGGTATCGGTCTATACATCATCTTCGCCGTGGCTTAATCAAACCGCTTTGAAAGATCGATTTATACATAATCAAGATTTAGTGAGGAAGGTATGAACTTAAATGCAAGCATGTTTGGACAAGCAATCTCATTCGTGATTTTTGTTTGGCTCTGCATGAAATATGTATGGCCCCCTCTCACCGCGATGTTAGACGAGCGCCAAAAAGAAATCGCTGATGGTTTACGCCACTCAGAGAACGCTGCGAAAGAGCTAGAACTAGCAAAATCAAATGGCGCGCAACTCATCGAAGATGCAAGAAAAGATGTGACTGAACTGGTTGAACAGGGCCGAAAACGCCGCAATGAAATCATCAGCTTAGCGCAACAAGAAGCCGAGCAAGAAAAGGCACGCATCTTAGAACAAGGTAGAGCTGAGCTAGAAGGCGAACGCCAAAAGATACGCCGTGAACTTCAGGCAGATATGGCAGACGCAGTAATTCAAAGTGCACAGAAACTGATTAGCAAAAACCTAGATTCCGCAACGAACCGAGCGCTAGTTGACCAAATGATTAGCGAACTCTAAGGAGAGGCAATATGTCAGATTACACCAATATTGCTCATCCCTACGCCAAAGCATCGTTTGAATTTGCTTTAGGTGAAAACCAGTTACAAGAGTGGCACTCAATGCTGTCCATTCTTGTGGCTGTCGCGGAAGAAGAAACGATCGCTAGTCAGATTTCTTCAGCAGAAGGTGCTTCTACACACCAAACAGAAGAGCTGGCAAACCTCATCATTCATATTTGCCAAGGACTCGTTGATGACCACGTCATTAATCTTATTCGAGTCTTGGCCGAGAACGGCCGCCTTTCTGTTGTAAGAGACCTGTTTGAATTGTACTGCGAGCTAAAGGACGAACATGAACGTGTAGTGCCTGTCACTGTCACCAGTTCAGAAATGCTGACACAAGATCAAGTTACGTCACTAACAGCTGCACTTGAGAAGAAATTAGAGCGTCAGGTTGAAATGAAGCAGGTTATTGATGACACGTTAGTAGGTGGAATGGTCATCAAGGCGGGTGAAACCGTTATCGATGGTTCTTTAAACACATCAATTGACCGATTGGCTCATCAACTTCACGCGAGATAGGTAACAATTATGCAATTAAATTCAAATGAAATCAGCGATCTAATCAAAGAACGCATCTCGAAATTTAATGTGAGCACCGAGGCTCGCAATGAAGGCACTATCGTATCGGTTCGTGATGGCATCATCACAATCAATGGCCTTGCTGATGTTATGCAAGGCGAGATGATTGAGCTACCAGGTGGCAAATACGCACTCGCACTTAACCTCGATACGCACTCAGTAGGTGCGGTGGTTATGGGCCCCTACACTGACCTATCTGAAGGTATGAAAGTGAAAGGTACAGGTCGTATCTTGGAAGTCCCCGTCGGTAACGGTCTTCTTGGCCGTGTTGTGAACACATTAGGCGAGCCAATCGATGGCAAAGGCCCAGTAAGTTGTGACCGACTCGACCCTGTAGAAGTGATTGCGCCCGGTGTAATCGAACGTAAGTCTGTTGATCAACCTATTCAAACTGGTTATAAAGCGGTTGATACCATGGTGCCGATCGGCCGTGGTCAACGTGAACTTATCATCGGTGACCGTCAGACGGGTAAAACAGCGTTAGCTATCGATGCGATCATCAATCAGAAAGATTCTGGCATCAAATGTGTGTATGTGGCGATTGGCCAAAAAGCCTCCACTATCGCTAACGTGGTTCGTAAACTCGAAGACCACGATGCGCTTAAAAACACCATCGTCGTTGTGGCGTCAGCATCAGAGTCTGCAGCGCTTCAATACCTAGCCCCTTATGCGGGTTGCACCATGGGTGAATACTTCCGTGACCGCGGTGAAGATGCGCTGATCATCTATGATGACCTATCAAAACAAGCCGTTGCTTACCGTCAAATCTCATTGCTATTGAAACGCCCACCGGGTCGTGAAGCCTTCCCTGGCGACGTATTCTACCTTCACTCACGCCTACTAGAACGTGCAGCACGAGTGAATGCAGAGTATGTAGAGAAGTTCACTAACGGTGAAGTGAAAGGCCAAACAGGCTCATTAACGGCGCTTCCTATTATTGAAACTCAGGCGGGTGATGTATCAGCGTTTGTACCAACCAACGTAATCTCAATCACTGATGGTCAGGTTTTCCTTCAAACCCAACTGTTTAACTCAGGCTTACGTCCTGCAGTAGACCCAGGTATCTCGGTATCTCGTGTGGGTGGTGCGGCGCAATGCAAGATCATCAAGAAACTGTCTGGTGGTATCCGTACTTCATTAGCTCAATATCGCGAGCTGGCGGCCTTTGCTCAGTTCTCTTCTGACTTAGATGAGATGACGCGCAAACAGCTAGACCATGGTGAGCGTGTTACCGAATTAATGAAGCAAAAACAATACTCTCCAATGTCAGTCGCTGAGCAAGCAACGGTTATCTACGCAGCAGAGAAAGGCTACTTGGTCGGTGTTGAGCTAAACAACATTGCCCGTTTTGAAGAAGAGCTGATTGCTTATGCCAAAGGTCAGAACCCTGCGTTGTTCGAAAAAATCAACGCGACAGGCGATTACAATGACGAAATCGACGGTGCTCTTAAAGAGATCCTAGAAGGTTTTGTTGGGATGAAAGCTTGGTAAGTGCTCCGGTTTGTTAGCTGGAAATCAAAACAAATAGGAGCAGATTATGGCAAGTACTAAAGAAATTCGCACCAAGATAGCCAGTGTTAGTAACACTCAGAAAATCACTAGCGCAATGGAAATGGTTGCAGCAAGTAAGATGCGCAAGGTTCAAGACAACATGACGCTAACTCGCCCCTACGCCGAGAACATGCGAAAAGTTATCTCTCATGTTGCATCGGGTTCCCTGGAGTACCAGCACCCTTACCTGCAACAGCGTGAACCTAAGCGTGTCGCTTACATCATTATCTCGTCCGATCGCGGCTTGTGTGGTGGCTTGAACTCAAACTTGTTCAAGAAAGTGTTAGAAGAAATGGAGCAATGGCGCACCAAGGGAGTCGAGGTAGAAACAACCTTAGTGGGATCTAAGGCTATCTCGTTCTTCCAACGCGGCGGCAACGTTATTGCACAAACGTCAGGTCTTGGCGATACACCTAAGTTAGAAGACATCTTAGGTACGGTGAATGCGATGCTCGGGCATTACAACGAAGGTAAAATCGATAGCTTGTATCTCGTTTACAACCAGTTCGTCAACACCATGGTTCAAGCGCCAACGACCTTGCAGTTGCTCCCCCACCCTTCGGATTCTGAGGAAGGTGGTGAGCCTAAAAAAGCGCGTCGTTGGGACTACATCTATGAGCAAGCACCCAAAGACATACTCTCAGAACTGTTACATCGATACATCGAATCGCAAGTGTATCAAGGCATTGTTGAGAGCATTGCCTGTGAGCAAGCAGCCCGAATGGTCGCTATGAAAGCGGCGACTGATAACGCAGGCCAACTCATTGATGACTTGCAGTTGGTCTACAACAAGGCGCGTCAGGCTGCCATTACCCAAGAGCTGAGTGAAATAGTCTCAGGTGCCCAAGCTGTCTAGGGCTAGAAAAGACTGGGTCAAGAACAGAATTTGAGGATTTAAGAATGAGTGTTGGAAAAATAGTTAAAGTAATCGGCGCGGTGGTTGACGTCGAGTTCAGCGGCGGCAACAGCCCACGCGTTTATGATGCATTGAAAGTGACTAGCGACGAAGCAAGCTCGTTAGTATTGGAAGTACAACAACAACTGGGTAGCAATATCGTTCGTTGTATTGCAATGGGTACGTCAGATGGCTTACGTCGTGGCCTAACGGTTGAAAACACAGGCTCTCCAATCACGGTTCCTGTCGGCGAAGAAACGCTAGGCCGTATCATGAACGTGCTTGGTCAACCTATCGATGAGTGTGGTGAAATCGGTCAGAAAGAAAACTACGAGATTCACCGTGAAGCCCCTTCTTATGAAGAACAAGCAAACAGCACTGAGCTTCTAGAAACAGGCGTTAAGGTTATCGACCTTATCTGTCCATTCGCTAAGGGTGGTAAAATTGGTCTGTTCGGTGGTGCTGGTGTAGGTAAAACCGTCAACATGATGGAGCTTATCAACAACATCGCCAAAGCCCACTCAGGTCTTTCTGTGTTTACCGGTGTAGGTGAGCGTACTCGTGAAGGTAACGACTTCTACTACGAGATGAAAGAAGCAGGTGTACTAGACAAAGTAGCCATGGTTTACGGTCAAATGAACGAGCCACCGGGAAACCGTCTACGTGTAGCACTTACAGGCCTAACTATGGCTGAGCGCTTCCGTGATGAAGGTCGTGACGTACTGTTGTTCATTGATAACATTTACCGTTACACGCTTGCGGGAACAGAAGTATCAGCTCTGCTAGGTCGTATGCCTTCAGCAGTAGGTTACCAACCAACACTGGCTGAAGAGATGGGCGTACTTCAAGAGCGTATCACGTCAACAAAACAAGGCTCTATCACCTCTATCCAAGCAGTATACGTACCTGCGGATGACTTGACTGACCCATCGCCAGCAACAACCTTTGCTCACTTAGATGCGACCGTTGTACTGTCTCGTAACATCGCGGCACTGGGTCTATACCCTGCGATTGACCCGTTAGATTCAACGTCACGTCAGTTAGATCCGCTGATCGTAGGCCAAGAGCACTACGACATTGCACAAAAAGTACAAACAACGCTGCAACGCTACAAAGAGCTAAAAGACATCATCGCGATTCTTGGTATGGATGAGCTGTCTACTGAAGACAAACAGACCGTATCTCGCGCTCGTAAGATTGAACGTTTCTTAACGCAGCCTTACCACGTAGCCGAAGTGTTTACCGGTCAGAAAGGTGTCTTTGTACCGCTAAGCGAAACACTAAGAGGCTTTAAAGGTCTATTGAGCGGTGAATATGACGATATCCCAGAGCAAGCGTTCTTGTACTGTGGCTCTATCGACGAAGTGCTTAACAAAGCAAAATCACTCTAAGAGGCAGGTGCACCATGGCTATCGGAATTACAGATAATACATTTCAACTTAATATTGTAAGTGCGGAAGGTACGCTGTTTTCAGGTCCAGCGTATGCCCTAGCCGTTTCTGGCGCTGACGGTGAACTGGGGATCCGCCCCGGTCACTCCCCGCTTCTCAGTAAGATCAAACCGGGCGTAACCGTGTTCGTTACAGACCCTAAATCAGAAGGCCAAGTGCTGTATGTCTCTGGTGGGATGCTGGAAGTTCAGCCGGATGTGGTTACGTTATTAGCCGACACGGCCTTGCATGGTAAAGACATTGACCGCGCTCGCGCAGAAGAAGCGAAATATGCCGCTCTAGAGAACATCAACAAGGGCAACATAGACATTAACTTTGCACAAGCTCAGCTAGAACTAGCGAAAGCCGTTGCTCAGTTACGTGCATCAGAATTGACATCTTCTCGCACTCGTCACTGAGAAGAAGCGTTATTTGCCGTTAGCTGTGCTAGCAAACAAATACAAAAAAGGCTCACTGAATAGTGAGCCTTTTACTATCTGCTTAACGCAAAACCTAGGTCTAACGTTGCTTGATGTTCAAACGAATAGTTTTAAAAGATTCGTTTTAGAAAAGAAGTTTAGAGCCGTCGTTTAGAACTGTAGTTTAGAAGAACTCAATCGAATTACGGCCGCTTTTGTCATCACGTGTTGGCTTTGGCGTATCCGCTTTCTTTTTCGGTTTCTTCTCTTTTTTCTCTTTCTTTGGTTCAGCCTTTGCGCTTAGCATTTCTGCTTTGCTTTTCTTAGATTCCTTCTTCTTAGAATCCTTTTTAGACTGACCTTTCTTCGCCTTGTTCTCTTTTTTAGGCGTTTCTTTCTTTTTCGGCTTTTCTGATTCTTCTTGTACTGGCTGATCACACACCACTACATAGTATTCTTGGTTGAATTCAAAGAAGTCGCCATCGTACATTTTACGACGCTTACGGGTTTCTAGCTCACCATTTACCGCTACGTAGCCTTCAGAGATGATGTGCTTAGCTTCACCGCCACCACTCACTAGGTTAGCAATTTTAAACACTTTGTAGAGCTCGATTGGCTGTGATGAAACATCAATACCAATTGCTTCAATTTCAATCTCTTCGCCTTCTTCGCCCAGCTCTTGTCCTTCGTAATCAGCGTCTTCGTAATGTTCTTGGTCCATGGTGACCTCTACCTAAATATGTACTTCTGAAATATTGGGCGCAGTGTAATCTTAAAACAACGAAATGACCATGTTGAATTCAACCATAGCCCATTTGTTTTAAACAAACCCTCTGCGTTATAAAACACCACCAACATTCGAAAGACTCACCAACTGCTTAGTATATTCATGCTGCGGATTACCAAACAAAGTCTCAGTGTCGCCCTTCTCTATTACCTCTCCAGCTTTCATGACGATGGTGTAATGACACAAGGATTTCACGACATTCAGATCATGACTGATAAACAAATAGGTCAGGCCATACTTTTCTTGAAGTGACTTCAGCAAATCCAATACTTGAGCTTGAACGGTTCTGTCCAATGACGATGTTGGTTCATCGAGCAGGATAAACTCTGGCTTTAAAATCAAAGCACGAGCAATCGCAATACGCTGCCTTTGACCGCCAGAAAACTCATTTGGGTAACGGTGACGCGTTTCAGGATCGAGGTCAACCTCTTTCATTACGTCACAGATGCGTTGGTCGAGTTCGTGCTCATCCAATTGTTGATGCACTAACAAACCTTCGCCAATCACCTGAGCGACCGACATTCTCGGGTTTAGCGCAGAAAACGGGTCTTGAAAGACTACTTGCATACGGCTTCTAAACGGAAGCATCTGTTTTCGATCTAAACCTTGAAGCTGTTCACTCGAGTAGGTGATTGACCCTTCACTATCTACCAGCTTAAGTATCGCCATACCGGTCGTCGATTTACCAGAACCACTTTCGCCAACCAAACCGATTGAGTGCCCTTTCTTCAAAGTGAACTCCATGTCGGTCACAGCTTTAACATGAGAAATGGTGCGCTTGAATAAACCGCCCGTGATCGGGAACCAAACACGAAGTTGATTTACATCGAGTAGCGGTTTGCTTTCGGGTGACACAGGAACGGGCAAACCTTTCGGATCAGAGTTAATAAGTTTTTGAGTGTAAGGGTGAGCAGGCGCGTTAAACAGGGTATGACAGTCGTTACTTTCGACCAAGCGACCATCTTTCATTACTGCTACTCTGTCGGCAATCTTACGAACGATACTCAAGTCATGAGTAATGAAAAGCATTGCCATACCCAGCTCTTGCTGCAGGTCTTTTAGAAGGTCGAGGATCTGCGCTTGCACCGATACATCCAAAGCCGTTGTCGGCTCATCAGCAATAAGCAGCTCTGGTTCATTGATCAGTGCCATCGCGATCATCACGCGCTGGCGTTCTCCACCAGATAGCTCGTGCGGATAGGCTGAAATCTTTTGCTCAGGATAGCGAATGCCAACCTTGGATAGCCATTCTATCGCTAAGGCTTGCGCTTTGTTGGTTCGCATACCACGATGAATTGCTAAGGTTTCAACAAGCTGTTTTCCAATTCGATGAAGCGGATTTAGGGAAACCATAGGCTCTTGGAAGATCATTCCAATACGACCACCACGAATCCCACGTAGCTGTCTTTCAGAACAACTCAGAATATCGGTGCCAGAGAAATTGATCTTACCGTTTAAGTAATGAGACGAGCCTTTTGGTAACAGCTTTAAAATCGAGTTAGCCGTGACCGATTTTCCGGAACCACTCTCACCCACCAGCGCTAATGTCTCACCTTTGTATATTTCTAAAGAGACATCTTGTGTCACTTGCTCTATCGAGTTTTTTCGCCCGAAACCGACAGACAGTTTATCTATGGTCAAAACCGGAGAAGCAGGCGTTGTATTTGAAGTCATAACCTATCCTTACTTCTGTTGATGCGGGTCGAAAGCATCACGCACCGCTTCACCAACGAAGACCAGTAACGTAAGCATCAGTGAAAGCACGACGAAGGCAGAAATGCCAAGCCAAGGCGCTTGTAAGTTAGCTTTACCTTGCGCCAACAACTCGCCTAACGAAGGCGAACCCGCAGGAAGACCAAAGCCCAAGAAGTCTAACGAAGTCAGTGTGGTCACCGAGCCTGAAAGAATAAACGGCATCATGGTTAACGATGCAACCATCGCGTTAGGTAACATGTGACGAAGCATAATACGTTTGTCATCAACACCCATGGCTTGCGCGGCTCGCACATAATCGAAGTTTCGGCAGCGTAAAAATTCCGCTCGCACGATGCCGACTAAACTCATCCAACTAAACAGCACCATAATCCCGAGCAACCACCAGAAATTCGGCTCAATAAAACTCGACAAAATAATCAGCAAGAACAGGGTCGGCATACCAGACCAGACTTCAATGAAGCGTTGTCCGAATAGATCAACCCAGCCACCGTAGTAGCCTTGTGTTGCGCCAACCACGACACCAATCACGCTCGATACAATGGTCAGAATAAAACCAAATAGAACGGAAATACGGAAGCCATAAATGATACGAGCTAATACATCTCGCCCCTTATCATCAGTCCCTAACCAGTTCACCGAATCGGGCTCCGATGGCACCGCACCTGAAATATCGAAGTTTATCGTGTCGTAGCTAAACGGAATGATTGGCCACACGATGTAACCGCTGTCTTCAATGAGTTCGATAACATACGGGTCTTTGTAATCCGCTTCGGTTTCAAACTCGCCGCCAAATTCGGTCTCAGCATACTCATTAATGACAGGCACAAACCATTGATTGTCATAAGAAACCAATAATGGCTTATCGTTCGCGATGATTTCAGCGAACAGGCTCAAGCCAAACAAGATGGTAAATATCCAAAGGGAGATAAAACCACGCTTATTTGCTTTAAAACGTAACCAACGAGCTTCAGCTAAAGGGTTGTTAAACATTTATTATCAATACCTTGTTATTCGTTCGCCATTAACGCGCTTCAAAATCAATTCGAGGATCAACCCAGGTATACGTCAGGTCGGAGATAATGCTCAGCACCAAGCCAAGCAAGGTCATGATATAGAGAGAGCTGAACACCACGGGATAGTCACGTTGAATGGTTGATTCAAAGCCAAGCAGACCAATTCCTTCGAGTGAAAACATCACTTCAATCAACATAGAACCCGTGAAGAAAATACTAATAAATGCGCTTGGGAAACCCGCAATAATGATCAGCATGGCGTTACGGAAAACGTGCTTATAAAGAATACTGCTCTCGTCCAAGCCTTTCGCTCTCGCAGTCACTACATATTGCTTATTGATTTCATCAAGGAAGGAGTTTTTGGTCAGCATGCTGAGCGTGGCGAATCCACCGATAACCATGGCGAAAATGGGCAACGCCAAGTGCCAGAAGTAGTCGCCAATTTGCTGATACCAGTTGAGCTGGTCGAAGTTACTCGACACAAGCCCTCGCAATGGGAACCAACTGAAGTAGTTACCGCTTGCAAACAAGATAATCAGAATAATCGCAAACAAGAAGCCCGGCACCGCGTAGCCGACAATCACCACCGCGCTCGACCAAATATCAAAGCGAGAGCCGTGATGTATCGCCTTCATAATGCCTAAGGGTATCGAGATCACGTAGATGATTAACGTACTCCATAACCCCAAGGAGATGGAAACAGGCAGTCGCTCGATGATCAAATCAATAACATTGCCGCCTTTAAACAGGCTTTCACCGAAGTTAAAGCTCGCGTAATTTTTCAACATGTCGAAGTAGCGAACATGAATCGGCTTATCAAAACCAAACTGCTTTTTGATCTCTTCAACCACTTCTGGATCAAGCCCACGAGAGCCTTTATAGCCACTGGCAGACGCTTGGTCACTTTCGCTTAAATCAACTTCTTGTCCACCACCAGAAAAGCGCTCCATGATGCCAGAGTTGTGCCCTTCTAATTGAGCAACGGCTTGCTCTACCGGGCCACCAGGCGCTATCTGGATGATGAAAAAGTTGATGGTGATGATCGCCCACAGCGTGGGGATCACCAACAATAAACGTCGAAATATATACGCGGCCATGCTAACTAACTCCTAGCGACGTTTTTCAGGAAGCAAAGCCGCCTTCTCTTCTGAAATCCACCATGTATCGATACCTAAATCGTATTTAGGCAATACATCTGGACGCTCAAACTTGTCCCACATTGCTACGCGATACTCGCCAACGTGCCATTGCGGGATGTTGTAGAAATTCCACTGCAATACTCGGTCTAGTGAACGACCTAGTGTAAGAAGCTTTTCAGGGTGCTGTTGGTTACGCGCAATTTCTTCTGTTAACGCGTCAACCACTGGATCGATAACACCTGCAGTATTGTAAGTAGAATCAATGTAGTTAGAGTTCCAAACGATCATTAAGTTCGGGCTAGGATAAGGGTTTGCGGAAAATGACGACGAAACCATGTCGAAATCACGATCACGCAAGCGCTTGATGTATTGAGTGGTATCGATGGTACGGATCTTCATCTCAATACCCATGCGCTTAAGGTTCTTTTGAACCGGCGTTGCGATACGTTCCGTGGTTGGGCTGTAAATCAACAACTCAAATGACATCGGCTTGCCAGTCTTTTCGTTGGTCATGACTTTGTCTTTCAGCACCCAACCCGCTTCTTTCAATAGTTTGAAAGCCGTGCGCATTTGGCTACGAATACGACCGCTACCATCGGTGACGGGTGGTTGGAATTCTTCGGTGAAAACTCGCGGTGGAATCTGATCTTTGTATTGAGACAACAACTCGACTTCAGCTTCGCTTGGTAAGCCTTTCGCTTCGTAGTCGGTATTTTGGAAGTAGCTACGAGTACGCTTGTACTGACCATAGAACATGTTCTTGTTCATCCACTCAAAGTCCATCGCATAGGTTAACGCTTCACGCACTTTAGGATCCGAGAACACAGGTGATTGAATGTTGAAGACGAAACCTTGAGTCGTTTCAGGCTTCTCGTGGTTGATCTCTTCTTTAATGATGTAGCCTTTATCGAAGTTCGCGCCCGTATAAGAGTTAGCCCAGAACTTAGCCGAATTCTCGGTTCGAAGATCGAACTCCCCTGCTTTGAACGCTTCCAACATTACCGTGTCGTCACGGTAGTAATCGTATTGCACCTGCTTGAAGTTATTGCGGCCAACGTTAACTGGTAGGTCTGCTGCCCAGTAGTTTTCATCTAGACCATAGGTAACACTTTGGCCTGATTTGTAGCTGATGATCTTATAAGGACCACTACCGACTGGTGGCTCACTTAGAGGCTCAGACAGCTTTCTGTCTTTCCAGAAATGTTTCGGCAATACACGAGTGCTTTGCGCGAAGCTAAACAGTTTTTCGCGGTTTGGACTGTTCATTTCAATACGAACAACCAAATCAGAGACCGCTTTTACTGACTTAATCTCTTTGTAATACACACGGTACTGAGGCACGCCCTCGGTTGAGAACTTGTCAAAAGTAAAGGCAACATCATGCGCAGTGATAGGCTCGCCATCTTGGAATTTAGCATTTGGGTTGATGTCGATTTCCATCCAAGTGAAATCACTGGAGTAGCGAACCTTTGAAGCGATCAATGGATAGTACGCATCAATCTCGTCACTCGGAGAAAACATCAAGGTATCGTAAATCTCTCCGGTATAACTTGCAGCAACGCCGCGGGAACCGAATCGATTAAAGCTATCGTACGTACCTATGCTGCCATAGGTCACTTTGCCCTGCTTTGGCGCATCAGGATTAACGTAATCGAAGTGAGTGAAATCGGCTGGATATTTTGCTTCACCAAAACCAACCAGTTGTGTGGTTTCAATAACGGTGACAGCAGGAGTTGATTGGGTTTCAGAAGCGTAAGTAACGGAGGGTTGTAAAGCAATAAGCGGCAACATGATTGCACATGACTTCAAATTAAACCTGAAAAACTGAGTGCGTTGCGAGGCTTTGCGTCGAAAAACTGTTCCCATTTGACTCTCCCTTCAAATGTCATGAATTCTATATTCAAGTTGATTTATCGGCTTTGAATGCATGCCGTTAAATCAAGTATAGGTTCAAATCTAACATCATGTAATAACTAATAAAACCATCAGCACTCTATCTCTGACGGTTTATTTACAAATTACTCGTCACCGCTCGAAGTTATTGGATGCAGTGAGCTTTGATTGCTTAGCCTGAATGACACAAGCCTCAACGGCTAAGATTCCTTTGGTTGGCTTCTAAAGTGAAATTTAGGCTCTAAATAATCAACAAACTATACTTTTACTGGAGTATCCTTGCAGCCTAGGTCTAAATGGAATGACACTTTGAACAAACCAAACCAAATAACATTCGCAACGTTCAACCTTCTGAACTATCTCGAGCCACCGAATGCTTATTATGATTTTGAGAACATCTACAGCTTCGAAGAATGGCAGAAGAAGCAACATTGGATGGCTGAAGCGATTCGCTCATTAGATTGCGATGTGATTGGCTTCCAAGAGATATTTAGCCCGCAATCTTTAGAGCTATTGATGAACGAGCTAGGTTATCCATACTTTGCAGTGGTCGATAGCGCCAACGTTGAAGATGATTACCTATACACCTCACCAGTCGTTGGGATCGCTTCCCGTTACCCGATTGAAAACGTGCAGCCTGTTACGCCAGATTCGAAGTTACTGAAAGCATTCAACCTTGACGACAAATTCTCATTCAACAGAACGCCTGTTCACGCGACGATTACGTTACCCCATTTAGGTTCAACCGACTGTTATGTGGTGCACTTCAAATCACAACGTCCGACAGAGCCAAAAGCAGAATCTGTCGATGCGGACAACACTCAGCAAGGTGCAAAACCACAAAGTGACACGCTCACTCGTTTTCACCAAGAACAGCTTGGCTCTTGGCTATCAAGTGTCCAACGCGGTCTAGAAGCTCAGATGCTGCATCAATACATCACCAACCAACGCTACCAAACCGAGCAACCTGTTGTGTTGATGGGTGACTTTAATAAGCCACTGTTTAATGATGAGTTTAAAGGGCTGTTGAATTACTCAATCAACCGAGACGAAAACAGCAAGCATTGGCTATCCCACTTTCGCTTGAAAGACAGCTGGGATCTTTACCATCAACTGCATGAAGAAGACTTGCTTGAACAGCGAAAGCTAACCCATTACTACGGCGCTTCTGGATCTGTACTGGACTACATTTTGATGTCGAACGAGTTTGATTGTCAGAACTCTTCAAGCTTAATGGAGATCTCTAGCTACACAGTGTTAGACCATCACCTGATTAATCCTAGTTTTGAACACGACCAATTCAGTACCGACCATGCCATCGTGTCTGTCACCGCTCATATTCGTGAAGCCTAGAGTTAAACATAAAAAAGCCGCAGTCAAAAACTGCGGCCTTCCACTTTAGCTAAACGGGTTGAGCTAACCGACGCCCCATTTAGAAACCGATTTACCGTTTAGCAAAGTATGAAACTTAGAATGTGTACATTGCGCCTAAGTAGAAAGAATCCAGAACAACAGTATCTTCTGTCTTGTGTCCGTTTTCGTAATCTTCGATATCAAAAGCATCGGCTTCGTACGCTAAGCGAAAGCTCAACGAAGACATTGTAGGTGGCGTATATCCAACACCAACACCCATACGGATGCCATCTCCCGAATCATCAAAACCATCTCCTGAAGGGCGAGAGCCATCAGCAAGCTTCATGTCTAGATCAATAGTCGACAGACCGATAGTGCCAAATGGACGAATGCCATTATCAAACGTGTAACCGAGGTTCGCCGTTACCGAAAAGATTTGAGGTGTCCAAGTGAAAACCTTATTACCAGATTTCGTTTTCAGGGCGATATCACCAAAATCTGTGTATTGAGCTTCAACCGAAACAATGCGGTTAAATTTGTAACCAGCAATTAATCGGTAAGTATTGTCTTCGGCTTTAAAAGTAATAGGCTCACTGATCGTGTCAGTTAACCCGCCCACTTCGACCATTAGCACACTTAAATAATTACCCGCTCCAACAGCAGGCCAATTTGCTCAATCTCCACAATTTAGAATAAGACGAACAGAAAACACGATGAACCACACAATAGACTTCAACGGCTTAATCATTGATATCGACGCTCGAACGATTACCAACCAGCAAGGAAACAAAATCACTTTGCGCCCTCGCCTATTAGCAGTGCTCTGCTTGTTATTGGAAAATGTGGGAAGACCGATTTCAAGAGGGCATATTGTTGATGTGTGTTGGGACGGACAACTCTCGTCACCACATGTTCTTGCAAACGTAGTCTATAACCTACGCAATGTGTTCGCGCGATTAAGAGCATCCAACGTCCAGATCATTACCATTAGTAAGTTCGGATATGCGCTATCGATTGAACCCACGTAAAAGGATTTATGCAATCAATGGCGGTGACTAAGATCACCAAAAAACGCCCCATCGAAACGTTTCGATGATCATTATCACACTCTAAAACAATCAAACGTGCAAATGATAAATCAGACACTATTATCACTATCGAAACGTTTCGATGGCTTTTCTTGAGTTGTTCTCAACCCATCAAGCGTTATTTTTCGATAGGTCGTGATATGAAAAAAAGTACTTTAATAAACTCTGAACTCTCTTACCTAGTGGCGACTCTTGGCCACACAGATGAAATCACGATTTGTGACGCGGGCCTGCCGATTCCAGACCACGTAACTCGTATTGATCTTGCTTTGACTCACGGTGTCCCAAGCTTTCAGCAAACGGTAAAAACCATGCTGGATGAATCTCAAATCGAAGGCGTTGTGATTGCAGAAGAGTTTGCGAAAGTAAGCCCAGAGCACCACGCAGCGCTGATTGATTTAATCAAGACAGAAGAAGCACGTTGTGGCAAATCGCTTTCTATTACTTACATCACTCATGAAGAATTCAAACAGCGAACGCATGAAAGCCGTGCAGTGATTCGCACCGGTGAATGCACACCATACGCAAATGTTATTTTCCAAGCTGGCGTAACCTTTTAGCTCAAGCAAAACGCAACGACAGCTCAGTGTCATCACTGAACCAAAAACAATACATAGACAGAATAATCAAATACAACTGGCCCCGAGTAAAGGAACCGACATGACTCAAGCCATTTTAGAACTTAACTCAATTGAGAAAGCCTTCCCTGGTGTTAAAGCACTGGATAAGGCAAGCCTCAACGTTTATCCAGGACGCGTAATGGCGTTAATGGGTGAAAACGGTGCAGGTAAATCAACGCTCATGAAAGTGCTGACAGGTATTTATCACTTGGACGGCGGCACTATCGCCTACCAAGGAAAACCTGCTGCATTTAAAGGGCCACGTGATTCTCAACAAGCAGGCATTAGTATCATTCACCAAGAACTGAACCTAATTCCTGAGTTAACCATCGCCGAGAACATCTTCTTAGGTCGTGAAATCACGGGCACCATGGGTCGCATCTTGTGGAACGAGATGTACCAAGAAGCAGACAAGCTACTTAAACGCCTTAACGTGAAACACAGCTCGAAAACGCCTCTAGGTCAGTTGAGCCTTGGTGAGCAGCAAATGGTAGAGATTGCGAAAGCCCTATCGTTTGAATCTAAAGTCATCATCATGGATGAACCAACCGATGCGCTAACCGATACCGAAACTGAATCTCTGTTTAAGGTGATTAACGAATTGCGCGATGAAGGCTGTGGCATTGTTTACATCTCTCACCGTTTGAAAGAGATCTTCGAGATTTGTGATGACATCACCGTGCTGCGTGACGGTAAGTTCATTGGTCAGTGTGAAGTAAAAGACACCGACGAAGATGGCCTAATCGAAATGATGGTTGGTCGTAAGTTAGACGAACAATATCCACGTATCGGCCAGAGCCATGGTGAAACTTGTCTTGAAGTGATTGGCCTGACGGGTTCTGGTGTTCATGACGTGAGCTTTACTCTAAAGTGCGGTGAGATCCTTGGTGTATCTGGCCTAATGGGTGCAGGTCGTACCGAACTGATGAAAGTGATTTACGGTGCCCTTCCAAGTGAACGCGGCGTCATCAACCTAGAAAACAAAACCATCAACCCTGTAAGCCCGAAAGATGGCTTGGCGAATGGCATTGCTTACATCTCTGAAGACCGTAAAGGCGATGGCTTAGTTCTAGGGCTTTCTGTTAAAGAAAACATGTCGTTATGTTCACTTGACCTACTAACAAAGAGCGGTCAAATCCAACATAAAGACGAAGTGATTGCAGTAGATGACTTCATCAAGCTATTCAACATCAAAACCCCGACGCGCGAACAGATTATTGGCAACCTTTCTGGTGGTAACCAACAGAAAGTGGCTATCGCTAAGGGCTTGATGACCAAACCAAAAGTACTGATTCTCGACGAGCCAACGCGCGGTGTCGATGTCGGTGCTAAGAAAGAGATTTACCAACTCATTAATAAATTTAAAGCCGACGGCATGAGCATCATTTTAGTCTCATCTGAAATGCCAGAAGTGTTAGGAATGAGTGACCGCATCATGGTGATGCATGAAGGCCGTGTAAGCGGTGAATTTGATGCTAAAGAAGCAAACCAAGAATTATTACTGGCGTGTGCGGTCGGTAAAAAGATCAACGAGGACGCAGCATGAGTACTAAAACCATGAGCAAAACAACTGAAGCTCCAAAGAAAAAACCGTTAATCAGCAAAGAGTGGCTGATTGATCAAAAGTCATTGATTGCTTTGCTCTTCCTGATTGTTGTCGTTTCTTTCTTAAACCCGAACTTCTTTACTGTCGACAACATCCTAAACATTCTGCGCCAAACCTCGGTTAACGCAATTATCGCTGTAGGTATGACGCTGGTTATCTTAACCGCGGGTATCGACTTGAGTGTTGGTTCTGTACTGGCGCTTTGTGGTGCGTTCGCAGCCAGCATGATTGGCATGGAAATCCCTGTGATGATCGCAGTACCAACCGCTCTTGTAGCAGGTGCAGCATTAGGTGCGATTAGTGGTGTGATTATCGCTAAGGGTAAGGTTCAAGCCTTCATCGCAACGCTTGTCACCATGACACTACTTCGCGGCGTAACCATGGTTTACACAGATGGTCGTCCTATTTCAACAGGCTTCACAGACACAGCAGACGCATTCGCTTGGTTCGGTACTGGCTACGCAATGGGTGTACCGGTTCCAGTATGGATCATGGTCGTGGTATTCGCAGCAGTATGGTACCTACTTAACCACACACGCTTTGGTCGCTACGTTTACGCACTGGGTGGCAACGAATCAGCAACTCGCCTATCAGGCATCGACGTAGACAAAGTAAAAATCGGTGTTTACACAATCTGTGGTCTGCTAGCTGCAGTGGCAGGCATCATCGTGGCATCGCGTTTGTCATCTGCTCAACCAACCGCAGGTATGGGTTATGAGCTAGACGCTATCGCAGCCGTAGTTCTTGGCGGGACAAGCTTAGCTGGCGGTCGTGGCCGTATCATGGGCACATTGATTGGTGCTCTGATTATCGGCTTCCTAAACAACGCCCTAAACCTACTAGACGTATCTTCTTACTACCAGATGATTGCAAAAGCAGTGGTTATTCTTCTGGCAGTATTGGTCGACAACAAAAACAAATAAAACCTATTCACACTCTAGGTTAATACAAGTAACACCCTGTTTTACCTCAAAATATTAGAATCTATAAATAATGTAACAACGAGCTAGGACTCACCTCTTAGCTCCCCCTACACAAAGGACTTACACCATGAAAAAATTAGCGACTCTTATTTCTGCTGCTCTTCTTTCTACAACAGTATCTGTGTCTGCACAGGCGCAAGATACAATGGCAATCGTTCTGTCTACATTGAACAACCCATTCTTTGTAACCATGAAAGATGGCGCAGAAGCGAAAGCTGAAGAGCTAGGCTACAAGCTTATCGTTCTGGATTCTCAAAACGACCCAAGCAAAGAGCTGTCGAACATTGAAGATCTAACCATTCGTGGTGTTAAGGCAATCCTGATCAACCCAACAGATTCAGACGCCGTGTCTAACGCAATTCGCATGGCTAACCGTTCAAACATCCCAGTACTAACACTAGACCGTGGTGCAAGCCGTGGTGACGTAGTAAGCCACATCGCTTCTGATAACGTAATCGGTGGTGAAATGGCAGGTCACTTCATCATGGAAAAAGTGGGCGAAAAAGCGAAAGTAATCCAACTTGAAGGTATTGCTGGTACTTCTGCAGCTCGTGAACGTGGTGAAGGCTTCATGAATGCAGTAAACGGCAGCGACCTTGAGCTTCTTGCAAGCCAACCTGCTGATTTCGACCGTACTAAAGGTCTGAACGTAATGGAAAACTTGCTTGCAGCTAACCCAGATGTACAAGCAGTATTCGCGCAGAACGATGAAATGGCACTAGGTGCACTTCGCGCCGTTCAAGCTTCAGGTAAAGAAGTAATGATTGTTGGCTTTGATGGCACAGACGACGGCATCGCAGCAGTTAACCGTGGTCTACTTGGTGCTACAGTTGCACAACAACCTGACCTAATCGGTTCTCTAGGTATCGAAATGGCAGACAAAGTACTGAAAGGCGAAACAGTAGACGAGTACGTACCAGTACCTCTAAAAATCATCGCTAAGTAATCGTTACTAGGTAACGCGATATAAAGCAGGGAGTTCCCTATCTCCCTGCTTTGATTGGCTCGCTGACTCAAACAAAAGCAAACCCCGACAGTGCATCGCTGTTTCTCATTCCGCTCACAAAAGAGAGCGCACTTAACACCATGAGAAAGACCCATGCATTTTCAAATACGATATATCATAAGGCTCGTATCATGACTCAACTGATTGTTTTAGGTAGCGTTAACGCTGACCACGTACTGCAAGTTCCTTCGTTCCCTCGTCCGGGTGAAACCTTGATTGGCGGTAACTATCAGGTCATCCCTGGCGGTAAAGGCGCAAACCAAGCAGTCGCTGCTGCGCGATTAAACGCAGATATCGGCTTCATCGCCTGTGTCGGTGACGACCCATTCGGCATCAACATTCGTCAAGACTTCGCTAAAGACGGCATCAACATCGACGGTGTTATCGTGGCAGACAACACGCCAACTGGCATCGCGATGATCCAAGTATCCGCAACGGGTGAAAACAGCATCTGTCTTTCTGCGGAAGCGAACGACAAGCTGACTTGCGATCAAATCGAGCCGCATCTAGAGAAGATTCGCGGCGCTGAATACTTGCTGACTCAGCTTGAAACGCCAATTGAAGGCATTGAATACGCTGCGAAAGTAGCAAAAGAGAGTGGCACGCAAGTCATTCTAAACCCGGCTCCTGCTCGTCCATTATCGGATTCACTGCTTGCTTGTGTTGACGTGATTACACCGAACGAAACTGAAGCAGAAGTGCTGACAGG
Organism: Vibrio sp. 10N.286.48.C11; assembly: GCF_041469805.1. NCBI lineage: Bacteria > Pseudomonadati > Pseudomonadota > Gammaproteobacteria > Vibrionales > Vibrionaceae > Vibrio > Vibrio sp. 10N.286.48.C11. The sequence continues at coordinate 48,109 of NZ_JBFRLK010000059.1, forward strand.
CATTACCGTGACGGACAACGCGTCTGCTCATCAGGCTGCGTTGGCTCTGCATGCTAAAGGCATCGAGACGGTAATGATCACGCTAGGCGCGAAAGGCGTGTGGGTGAGTCATCGCGGTCAAGGCAATGAAGCCAGCGAAGGTGAATTAATCGCAGGTTTCCGTGTTGAAGCAACAGATACAACTGCCGCAGGTGACACCTTTAACGGCGCGTTGGTGACAGGCTTGCTTGAAGATATGCCACTTGAGCGTGCGATTAAATTTGCTCATGCTGCAGCTGCTATCTCTGTGACACGCTTTGGTGCTCAAACGTCGATTCCAAGCCGTGCTGAAACCGATGCGTTTTTGGCAGAGCAACTGTCTGCTTAGTTTGATACCTATTTGAAGGCCTAACTTCTGAGCTAAACCGTGGTTAACGGATGTTAGCCTTCAAATTCGGTAACAACAAATAACAAGAATAAGCCCCTGTTTTCAGGCAGAATATCGCCCAACGTGGAAGGTTATTCCCACAAGGATTTTTTATGGCAACAATGAAAGACATCGCACGGCTCGCAAAGGTTTCGACTTCTACCGTGAGCCACGTGATCAACAAATCACGCTTTGTCAGTGAAGAGATTGCTGAGCGTGTTAACAATGCGGCTAAAGAACTCAACTATGCGCCTTCTGCATTGGCTCGCAGCTTGAAAATGAAGCAAACCAAAACCTTGGGAATGCTAGTGACCACATCCACCAACCCATTCTTTGGCGAAGTGGTAAAAGGTGTGGAACGTCGTTGCTACGAAAAAGGCTACAACCTTATCTTGTGTAACACCGAAGGCGATAGCGAACGCATGAAATCCTCTATCGATACCTTGCTGCAAAAGCGAGTCGATGGCCTGATGCTAATGTGTTCTACCCTTGAAGGCGAACATATCGATGTATTCGAGCGCTACCCAGAACTGCCTGTTGTAGTCATGGATTGGGGCCCTATGTTGTTTGCGAGCGATAAGATCCAAGACAACTCGCACCAAGGTGGCTACATGGCAACTAAGCACTTGATAGATAACGGTCATTCTCAAATTGGTTGTATCACTGGCCCACTGCACCGTAATCAAGCTTCGTCTCGTTATCAAGGCTTCAAGCAAGCAATGGAAGAAGCCAATTTAGAGATCAACCCTAAGTGGATTGTTGAATCCAACTTTGAATGTGACGGTGGTTTTGACTCTTATCAGACATTGAAAACTCGTGGCGAAATGCCGTCTGCCTTGTTCGTCAGTAACGATATGATGGCGATGGGCGTGATTCACGCTGCGACGCAAGATGGCACATCGATTCCGAATGATCTGTCTATCATTGGCTACGATGACATCCACCTGTCGAAGTACATGACACCCGCGTTAAGCACTGTCCACCAGCCAAAACATCGTTTAGGTAAAACCGCAGTGGATACGCTTTTGAGCAGATTACAAACTCCAGATGCTTATCCGCAAGTCGTTGAACTTGAACCTACTCTTGTTGAACGAAGCAGCGTAAAAGCCATTTAAAGCGCCTTCTTAGAGATCTAAACAACAAAGGGCAAGGTTAAAAAACCTTGCCCTTTTCGCTCCTAATGCACTTCACTTATCTTCTTAGCGATTCAACACAGATGCGATTTGCTGTATTTCGTCTAACACATCGACGCCATTGTATTGCGGCGCAATCGAGGGATCTTGAATACTCACGGTTTCTACCGATTGCTTGTCGTTAAGTTTAGTCACTAACTCCCCTTTGGGTGAGTAGGCTCGGCTTCCACCACAATAAGTCGCGGTAAACGCATTAACCACATCTTGCCCGACGCGATTACAAGTAACCATGTGACACCCTTCCTCCAAGGCTCTCGCTTGAGCAATGGCAAAACTATGATGCCCACCGAAGTTGGCAGGGTGAAGAATAACGTCGACCGACTGATACCCTCTCATGATCTCCGGGAACCAAATATCAAAGCAAATCGCGACACCAAACTTTAAGCCTTTGTGCTCAAACGAGAGGCGTTCCTCCCCTCTCGAGAAATACTGCTTATCGAATTTGGTTTGACTGATTTTTCTATATTTGTGTCGTAAACCGGAAGCATCCACAACCACGACGCTGTTGTAATATTGGCCGCTATCTTTCTCGGCAATGCCTGCAACAATCAAGGTGTCATGCTTCGCTGCAAGCTGAGTTAATGAATCAATAGTACTGCTGTCGGCGAAGTCTTCAGCCAATTCATGAATTTCTTCAGCCTCATTAAAAATATACCCAGTAGTGAACAGTTCAGGCAGTAAAGTAATATCGCCAACTGACGGCTCCGCTTGCAAAAGATCAGAGACCGAATCTATATTCTTTTGTTTGTTTTTGTATTCAACTTCAAGCTGAATAAGCGTGATACTGACATTATTCAAAATCGAATCCTTGCTACGTAAAACTTCAAGCTGTAATGCTTCAAGCTAGAGACTAAGAACTAAGAACTAAGAACGAAAGAGTAAGGCAATCCCCTATCGCTTTCTTATTCGCCCGCCAAAGGTTGAAGCAGGTGCACAGTCCTGTACGTATTTTAAACCTGCCTAAGGCGCTAATTAAGGCTCTGGTAAAACGGGAGGCGTGCTGTCCATATAGGTTAAGAAATTCACCCACACCTCATGCGTGCGCTGCTTGGTTAACGTCGTCTTGCAGGAAAGCGCCATAACCCCTCGAATAGAACCTTCACGCCATTGGGTGTACACAGAGTCACAATGTGCTGTCATGTACGCCTGCCAGCTCTCCTGAGCCTTCTTAATTGACGCCACCAGCTCAGCATCGTAAGCATTGTGCTCAAAGCTGACCGCAAGGTATTTATCCAGTTCCGCTTGTGCAGATTCCAACTCAATTGCCGCACAGTGATTGATCTCGATGGTATTCATCGCATTCTCGCAATCTACAACACCTTCGTAGGCCAACGCAGAGAATGAGAAGCACACCGCTATGAGTGCCGATATCAGTTTTGTCATAATCATCCTTTATGCTGCCACCACCAAAACGAATCGTGTCGTGACTTTATTTATTTAAACGTGGCTCAATATTTAGCTCATTCAGCTCATTCAGCTCATTCAGCCAGAGCAAATAACAATAAAATTTATCAGGATATAAGCATTTGTTATCCGCATAAATCATCAAAAATGACGCCTCGCCAACTCAAATAAATGAGATAACGCTCAGATTTTGCTGGTAAAACTAGAAAACATATTATTTATATCAATAATTCGTGCCTGCATTCACACTATTAATTATTTATATTGCTACCTAAACGCTAACTTTATAAATTAAATCGAATGCTCACATAAATCGGTAACGCTTCTCCAACTATGGATATCAAGTACCAAAACATTGCCAAGACTTCATTTTACTTTGCCATCTCTTTCTTTTTTTCCATGGCAATGCTCATTCCTTTTACACCGTATCACTACCAAACATTAACCGAAGACACATCAAGGTTAGTCGAAACTAGGTTAGAAAGGATCCAATCAAGGTTCGACCGTTTTTTATCTGAAGTTAGACCTGAACAGTCTTGCGACGCGATCGTTAGACAGCTTCGACAAAACGTTTTTGAAGCCGATTGGGTAAAAGAAGCAGCGGTATTCAATAAACAGAACCGATTTTACTGTTCAACCACCGATGGTGACGTTTCATTTCGCCTATACAGCACCATCAGGCAGCGACTCAATGACGACCCGAATTTAACAACCCTGTCGTATTCCAACTCGGCCATCACGCAAGTTCAGTCCATCATGCTCATTTTCTCGAACAAAGAAGATGCCGGAGTGAGCCTGATGATTCCGCCACACTTCATCTATGACCTTGTTGAAACAAACCTGAGCAGCCATGGAATACAGGCCAAAGTTGAAGTAATCAAAAGAGATATCCACCCTACCGATATTGACTCATCAATCGCCAAGGTGCGGATACAATCAAACACCTACCCATTGACCATCACCTCATACATTGGGTATCAGTTTTATCTTCACTTCATGTTGAGTTATTTATGGTTTGGCTTTTTGATGGCCGGAATCACCACCATTATTCTCCTTTCCATCAAGCATAAAAAGCAGAGCCAACGCAGCTTAGAATATTCGCTTTCAAGTGCGCTAAAAAACCAACACCTTCATGTTCACATGCAGCCTATCGTTAACCAAAACACCAATGAGATCGTCGGCTGTGAGTCACTATTACGATGGAACGACCCAATTGAAGGTAACGTCTCCCCGGCTATTTTCATTCCGCTTGCTGAAAGCTTAGGCTTAATTGAGGAGCTCACCTACTTCGTGCTGCGCAAAGTATTAATGACGTTGAAAAGCAATCAAGATGTGTTCGACTCAAAGTACATCAGCGTCAACATCAGCCGCAACGTAGTGTCTAACAGTAACTTCTCTAACAAAGTGATCAGCATCTTTAAAAGACACCCTGAGATCCTCAAGCAGGTGGTTTTTGAAGTAACCGAATATGGTGAATGTTCTGATGCCGACATGGTCAAAATTAGAGACAACCTAACCAAGCTATCGAACAGGGGCGTCAGAGTCGCGATTGATGATTTTGGTACAGGATACGCAGGGTTAGATTTCGTAAGACAGTTCCCGTTCAGCATTCTCAAAATCGATCGCGTGTTTGTGAAAAACATATCCGACGAATCCAGCTTTGGTCTCCCTTTGCTAGAGTCCATGCTTCAACTATCACGCTCCTTAGGCATGCAAGTCATCGTCGAAGGTGTCGAGTATGAATCCCAAGTGAAAATCTTATCTAAGCTCGGTGTCGACTATATCCAAGGCTTCTATTTTTATAAGCCGATGCCGATAAACCTGACTGTCAGCTTACTCAGGCAGCAGCATTTTGAGTCCGATAACGTTGAGGAATCATCCTTTTCAACACCAAAATGTGAGCAGCTTTAAACAGGTTCGATGGGATAAGCGCTGAAGATACAGTTCAGAATAATGCTTAGTACAACGCGTCACTTTAGCTTACGGTACGTTTCCCCACTCTTACACCCAGGCAGGCTTTTACCATATTTGTGACTTAAATTATCGACGCGTGTTTTGGTTGGTTTTATGACTACTCGTAATCGCTAGCATGCTATCAGCGTGATTTTTGTTCCAATCAATCTTTTCGTTAATGTCTTTTTTATCAACAAAGACCCAGTGAGACATACACTCTACACAATACCAAACACATCACAACGCAGCATGTTGCATATTTCGGAGCATTCCGATCAGTCATTTCGGGATTATCCGATCACCCATTTCGGTTTAAACCGATCACTGATTCCGCGATTATCCGATCACTTTTAGCCTAACTCCGAAATCGGTGATCGGAATAGCGAAAAC
>NZ_JBFRLK010000060.1:0-207 GCF_041469805.1 Vibrio sp. 10N.286.48.C11
ACTTCAAAACTAATATTCATGTAAACATGAACATGTAATTCTAAAGCTATTACCATTCCAACAGAATGGTAATGAATTGACTGTGCCGAATAACTACAAGTAGTTAAACGTATTGGTCACTCAGTTCATTGAAATCAATTTTGTTACCGAAGTAACTGTTATTACGCTCTTTCGAAAAAGAACCAATAACGTTTTGATATTCATCAA
>NZ_JBFRLK010000061.1:0-237 GCF_041469805.1 Vibrio sp. 10N.286.48.C11
TCTTCAATTTAAGATTTTGTCGGCTCAACGAATACTGACTTCAAAACTACAAAAAGTAATTCTAAAGCTATTATCTTTCCAACAGAAAGATAATGAATTGACTGTGCCAAATACCTTCTTTCTACAAGAGAAAGTAGTTAAACGTATTGGTCACTCAGTTCATTGAAATCAATTTTGATTCCGAAGAATCTGTTTTACTTCTCTTTAAAAAAGGGAAGATAAAACGTTTTGATATTC
>NZ_JBFRLK010000061.1:1027-1192 GCF_041469805.1 Vibrio sp. 10N.286.48.C11
TTTAAATTGTTAAAGAGCTTCTCTTCGTTGTGACTTACATCACTTCGGAAGAGGCGGCCATTCTAGCGATTTAATTCTCAGTGTCAAACACTTATTTGGAATTAATTCCTACTTTCTAAAAGTAGAAGCGAATCATCGCTTAAAGCTAGTTGCCTTACTAACATT
>NZ_JBFRLK010000062.1:0-11611 GCF_041469805.1 Vibrio sp. 10N.286.48.C11
GCAATCACCGAAATACGCAAAAGAACAAGAAATAGTTGTTTGGTGATTTCAATTTCCAGTCAATTCGAATTGGGCTGCCCGTCTTAATGCTGTAACTCGGCTCGCCCCATTTCAGAGACTCTTCGACTTCACCTAAATCCAAATCAGAGCAAAGCTCAAAGATTAATGAACGCAACTTTTCAAGCCGAGCTCGAACATCATCGGGATACTCGTCGAAATGTGTTTTGATTGCTCTGTCCATTCAATCTCCGATTCATTTGTTGTGATATTAAAGTGTACTCACTTAAAGCATAGAACCTTAAACATTAGCCCAACTCAAAACAAAAAATGCCAAGCCTAATAAATCATTTTTCGGTTGTCTGTTCGTTAGCGGTTTTCAAGGCTAGCTTTAAACCGTCTGTATCCTTACAACCAATGTAAACATGCTTTCCATTGTTTAGGCTTAACTTCAGCGCTGAACCTATCGATGCATTATACAACCAGCCATCGCTCAGCATTCGGATGCCAATACCTTGATACCACTTGCTTTGATAGAACGATGCATCGGTAATGTCTGACACTTCTACATTCTTACGCCAAAAGCCAAAGCCGAAATACCAGCTTAGTACATTGTCTTTGACCTCAATGGTCATGGAGAAAAAGAGCAAAGCAATTAAACCATTGATGGCGTGAGCGATTAATGTCCCGGGGTTATTATCCGAGGTAACGACAATGAAAGCACTTATCGCAACAAGGATGAGCAGCAATCCCTTGTTGAATTCCTTACTATAAAACACAGCGACAACTCCTATAGAAAACGAACAACCCACTAACTAGCCACAGTTATCTTACTGCAGCCTTTCTAAATAATCGTAGCAAGTAATGCAGGCATACTCCCACAACCAAACCAAGTAGCATCGCCTTGATACTACCAACCCAAAGTATCAAGCCAGAATAACCTTGTCCCGGACCTAAGCCTTGTTTATTAATCACATCGACAAACATAAAACCGTTCCACAGCACATGCAGTGAGGCTGTAAATCCATGCACACAAATTGCGATGGTTCCAAGTAACTTGTACTTGTTAATAACTGGTGCGCCACAAAAAATGACAACAAGCGCAAAGGTAAAAATCAGAGGGCCAGACAATACTAAAGTGAGTGTGGTTACTTCAACGTGGCTCTCTATGCCATAACTGTATGTACAAAATACCATTGTCATTGAAAACAAAAGCGAAATGAGTGCGAACCATAGCGTTCTATTCATTAGGGTTCCCTGCCTTAATAGTGGGTTTAGGACAAATTCGATAATCGACAGGAAGAACTAATTACCAAAAATACGGCATGAAAAATGCCCTTATTACACGACTATTCGATGGACAACTCAGGCTTTCACAAACCCAATGTAACGTGAGACTTAGAACATAAGCTAGATAACAAAAACACCTCTCACCTGCGCGCCTAACTACATACCTTTTTGAGCTTCCTGTTGAACCCAAACAACATTTTCGTTTGAAGTTGGAACCTCAAACCAAGACCAAAACAGATCTAACATTTCAGGTGTCATTTCATAAGACTTACCATTGAGTTCCGAGTTACGGTTAAATACCCTCTCCTTACAAGTCTCAAAGGGAACATCAAGGTAGTGGACTTCGCTGTCCACGCCTAGGTTTGACGCCCAGCTTGTAAAAGAATCTCGGTCTGATTTACGCCAAAAACCAAAGTCAAAAATCACCGGGACACCCAAGGAAAACAGCTGCATAGCAGACTCCTTGAATAAACCTTGTAGCGTAGCCAGCCGGCGATCAAAAACCTCACGCTCCATATGCTCGCCATACAAAGGAATCATCCACTCATCGATCGAGAAACGAAAGTCGCCATGCTTTTCTGCAAGCGCTTTAGAGTAAGTCGTCTTACCCGAACCGATAAAGCCACATACGAAATAGATTTTAGTCATGATGCCCCATTAGTCTGCTTGTTACGCATGATTCTTTCTTTTAGAAGTGTACCAATACTGCTAACGACAAACGTAAAAGCAAACGCCACCATTGGCCGATAGAAATCAAATGCACCATCCGTCGTAAAAAAGTACTGATGAATGGAAACACCCAAACCAACACCTAATGCCAGCTTCAGGTTCTTGAAAAGTCGTTGTTTCATGTTCATTCCCTCGTAGAAAGCAACACTATGTATAGGTGTGAGTGACGTTATGGGCAGATCTTAAATCAATGCGACATAAACACTGAGATTGAAGTAAGCCGAAAATAACAGCGCTGGGCATTAGTCTTAAATGCTATGTCGGGCTAATTTTTCCTGACGTTCTTGAGTGCATGTTTGATCTTATCGTAAATAAAACTAAGAACCGCACCGACAAAGACAAATAAACTAAGGTCAATCAGAGCAAGCTTAAGACTGAACGGATCTGAAAACAGGTTATAGGTGAATCCCATTTGCAAACCAATAAATTTAGCTAAAAAAATTGTAGGTATGATCAGAAGTATATTCACGTATGACCTGAAAAATTGACTAGAAGTAGAGTTCTACCAATTTACTTAATAAAGTGGCTTCGGGCTTGTTCAACACTCGGGATTTAACGTTGGCTGCGCAACGCTTAATCCTTATTTGTTAGCCCTGTAGCTACTTGAACTTCATACTCTTTAGAAAGCTTTCAGCAACTTTAGGATCGATAAAATAGGTAGGCTTACCATGATACCTAGTCATTACTTCATGTCCGTCAAAGTTATCGTATTGCCCTAACAATCTTAATCTTTCGGTTTCAGCTTTCCACTGCTTCTCTTGCATTGGTCTGAGTTGAAAGCCGGAGTCATCTTGAAACATTTGGAGATATTCCACTGTGTCGCCGAGAATATCTTTTACTAATTTCTTATCTTCTTCTGGTGTTCTACACCCGAAAAACACTCCTTTGATTTTAGCATCAAGCTCGACTAACTGACCATTACCCTGAGAGTTATGGATGATATCTCTCCATTCTTTTTCATAAAACCAATCTTCATATTTTGTAAATAAGCACATTGACAACACATCGTGATCTTGAGGATGTTCATCAGATGCAAACTTTCGACTTTTCCAATATTCTGCGTGGGATATTCTTGGATAATGTCGGCTGTATCTCACTGGGCGGCAACTAGAGCGACCGAGCATATTATCCTCAGTTCTCTCAAATGTAATTACGATACCTTTATGTTCATCTGCATAGTGAGACCACATCAAACTATGGTCATGAATTTCACTGAAACACATAACCGCGTAGTTTTTAGATTGCTCTTCTAGCTTGTCATTTCTTCGTTGTGTCAGCTTGTAAAGAAACTCATGAAATTCCTTGTTATCGCCTTTTTCTGACGCTTCTTTGGATCTAGAGGCTAGATAATATTCGAGATTATCCATATCACTAAAATCACCAATATACTCAGCATCCATTGGCACTGTGAGAGGTCGAATCTTACAGTCAAACGGATCATTAAACGTATGTGGAGTCGCATACCACACAGCTTTATTGCGCAGAATATTTAACGTGTTCTCGTTAATCGAACCATCAGGGTGTCGAAGAGTTCGATATTTCGACAGGTATTGAACATTGGGATATTCCATCTAAACCTCTAAATTGGGAAAAGGGCTAACGAATGACATGGATTCCCCCTACCGAGGATCTGCCACACTTATGTGGTACTTAAATGCATCGGAGGCACCATGTCTGATTATTCTTATTTCTGCGGTATCGACCTAGCTAAAAACCACTTTAGTCTTCATGCCGTAGACCAAAATGGTAAGGTCATACTTCATAAGTCAGTAACCCGCTCTAAACTACAGATTTCGATAGCAAATATACACTCATTGGTGTCGCACCAATCACACGCGAAAGTGGTCGCTACAAAGGTATGCACGAGATCCAAGGTGCTCGAGCGCAAGTACGCACAGTGCTATATATGGCAATGATGTCAGCCATGCAATGTAACCCCTTATTCAAAGCGACTTATGCTCGACTTGTAGCTGCCGGAAAGCCTAAGAAAGTCGCAATAATCGCGTGTGTTCGAAAGATGGTTGTGACCCTTAACACTATGCTGAGAGATGGCGCCATGTGGGATGAAAACACCGCAAAAAACTAATCATTGACGCCATAGTTGTTTGTTATGTACCTGCCGCCAACAATAATATAAACAAAAGAATGCCACCTAAGATAAACCAACCAGCATTACTTTTTTCTAGTTGCTTTGCCCTAACCTTATCTTCTTCCGATTTTATTCCAAAGAAAAGAGCATCAAAATAATCAATCTTACTTTGTAAATCTTGAACAGATTGACTTGCTTCTGATACTGAATCACATGGCGTCTGATCCGTTACTACAGCAAAATCTCCTTTAAATGCATGAACGGTATATCGATAATTACCAGAGCGGAACGTTTCTTTCTCAAAATTCATATTCAATATGGCATTACAACCAGCATCTTTAGCTAGAGTTTCAATATGCTCACGCGCTTCATCTAGACCTTTAATAAACCGACATTCAATCGAGTTCTGCTTTTCAACAGTTCCATATTTAGGCTTCGAAGCTTTGGTGGTGAAAAACCCCACCATTTCTTTCTTGAAATATACTGTTGGAACTCTAAGTTTCTTCGCAGCCAACCCCCTAGGGTTTGGCGTAGGATCAAACTCTACAACTACATTTTTTACCAATTTAGCTTCATCTGATTTATCTAACAATGCAGAAAAATGTAGAAAGTAACTTTCACCATCATCACCATTTATAAAACCATACTTCTTACTAGAAATATACGATACAACCTTGCCTTTCAAGCTAACTCCTTATGTTGAAAATGTTGTTACCTAACGCTAAATTAACGTGCCAAAAACCATGGCACATACTTTCCACGAGGTGAAAATGCCAAGCGTTTTTGGTCATTGTTAAACGCCTTGTTATAACCGTGTTTATTGCTTGGCAGGTTGTTCAATTTGAGGCTCAGCTTTCGAAACATTACTATCACTTGGGTTCAAAAGCATACCGACGCCTAGACCTAGCAAGAATATAAACAAACGAACTAACGTAGGGCGAATAAACCATTCTCTAAATTTTGTTGGCTTGTTTCTCGCTAAGTGCTCCAAAGCCACAACCGTTGGTTTAAGGTGTGTTGACTGCGAATCATAAATCTCGCCATAGTACTCGATCAAAAACTCAGAAGCTTTCTTATGATCTTGCTTAGTAATATTCGGATTTAATGCCATTTTCAAATGTTCTTTAACACTTTCATTGGTAAATTTTGCCAACAATATTCTCCTTTTTCTTCGAAGGTTATAACAGCTATTAGACCGAAAAATTCTGCATTTAAATACAGAATCATTCTATCTAGTTTCATATGCATATTAATTTACCACGATTAATCACAGCAATTCAGTGACTTAAAACATAGATACGTTCATTGAATGACTAAATTCAGAATATTTCCATCTAGTATGAATTTAGCGAAAAACCTTGTGATACTGTATGTAAACACAGCTCCTTAAAAATATCCAAACACAAAAAAGCCTGCCATTTATGCGAACATAAATGGCAGGCTTTATACGTTAGTTAAGCTTGTGAGTGGCTAGCTTATGCGGCTTCGAATGCGAGGGCTTTCTTCTCTACTTGGCGGAAGATCAGCGTTAGTATGCCGTTTACTGCTAAGTAGAATGCGCCGGCGATACCAAACACAGTAAGTGTGTCGTAGGTTTGGCCGTTGATACGCTGAGCGTAGCCCATCAAATCCATGATGGTGATGGTGCTTGCCAGTGACGTACCTTTGAAGACTAGAATCACTTCGTTCGAGTAAGCTGGAACGGCGCGGCGTAGTGCGTATGGCAGTAACACTTTAAGCGTTGCTACTTTGTCCATGCCTAGTGCACGACATGCTTCCCACTGCCCTGCTGGAATGGCGTTGAATGCGCCTCTGAACAGTAGCGTGCTGTATGCGGCAGTGTTCAAAGCTAATGCTAACATTGCACAGAACCAAGGTTTGCTTAACCAAGTCCACATGAAGCTTTCACGAATCCAATCGAACTGACCCGGGCCGTAATACACCAAGAAGATCTGCACCAATAATGGTGTGCCAGTGAACAGCGTGATGATGCCACGAGTGAACCAGTGAATCGCCGGTATTCTTAAGATTAGCGTTACCGTCATCAGCAGTGACAAGATACAACCAACCAGCAGTGAAGCGCCTGTGAGTTGCAGACTGGTCGCTAAGCCTTCAAGCATTTGAGAGAGGTATTGTTGATTCATGCCATTGCCCCTTTGTTACCCAAACCTTGAATAGAGAACTTACCATCAATCACTTTTACCAATCTTTGTGTGATTAAAGTGATGACCAAGTAGATTGCTGCTGCTGTCGCGTACCAAGTAAATGCTTCGTGCGTTGCCGCTGATGTTAGTTGTGCTTGTTTCAGCAAATCTGTTACGCCAATCAGCGAAACTAATGCAGTGTCTTTCAGTAACACTAACCATTGGTTGGTTAACCCTGGTAGTGCGTGCCTTACCGCTTGAGGCAATACGATACGAAAGAATGCACGAGACTGAGAAATACCAAGCGCGCTTGCTGCTTCTCTCTGCCCTTTGCTTATTGCTTTTAATGCACCACGTAAGGTTTGCGAAGCGTAAGAAGCAAAGATAAGTGACAGTGCAACAACACCAGATAAGAACGGGCTCACTTCTATGAAGTCGCCAGTGATCATGAACAGAACTTGTGTCGAACCAAAGTAGATAAACAGTACGACCAGAATTTCTGGTAAACCACGAACAATCGTCACAAATGCAGTCGTTGGCCATTTGATTGCAATACGACGAGACATCTCACCACTTGCAAACAAAACTGCTAGAACCAATCCAACCAATAGGCTTACGAACGCAAGCTGAACAGTCATCCAGCTTGCTTCGACGAGCCCTAAAGAGTAACCCGTTAATTCCATAAATTACTTACCGAAGTACTTGTTGAAGATCTTGTCGTATTCGCCGTTCGCTTTCACTGCTGCAAGTGCAACGTTAAGCTGGTCTACAAGTTCTTGGTTGCTCTTGTTTACTGCGATACCAAAGCCGTTACCGAAGTACTCTTGGTTTGTTACTTGGTCGCCTACGTACGTTAGGTTGTCTTCTTTCTTGAACCATTCTGCTACAACGGCTGTGTCACCGAATACAGAATCGATACGACCGTTCTTCATGTCGATGAATGCATCTTGGTAGCTTGAGTAAGGTACCGCTGTTACGCCAGTCATTTGCTCAAGTAGGAAGCTCTGGTGAGTAGAACCGTTTTGAACACCAACACGCTTGCCTTCTAGTGCTGCTTGGTCTGCGACTTTGCCTTCGAAAGAGATGAATGCTGCAGAGTTGTCGTAGTATGCGTTAGAGAAGTTCACTTGTTGAAGACGCGCTTCTGTGATGTCCATTGCCGAGATAGCCGCATCGTAACGTTTGAATTTAAGTGCAGGGATCAAGCTATCGAATGCTTGGTTGTGGAAAGTACACGTTGCTTTCAGCTCTTCACAAAGTGCGTTTGCTAGGTCTACGTCAAAACCCTGAATTTGGTTGTTCTCATCCATGTATTCGAATGGTGCGTACGTTGCTTCCATCGCGAATTTGATTTCTTCTTTAGCCGCTGCGTTAAAAGAAGCAAGGCCGATAAGTGAAGCTAGTAGAATCTTTTTCATTTTGTTACTCCGAATACTGTGTAATAGCGGCCTGTGGCCATTCTTATAATTTGATTGTTTTAATTGATGTTGTGTTTAGCTAGATCTAGTGAGTCAACTTTCTTTTAATAAGTGACTTACTTAATGAGTCAGATACTCGGCAAACTCAGGTGTCTGCGGATTAACGAATGAATCGCTGGTGCCGTGTTCAACGATGTACCCTTTCTCTAGGTACAGAACGTGGCTAGCAATCTTCTTCGCGAAATCGACTTCATGCGTCACGACCACTTGGGTAATGCCCGTTCCGCTCAATTCTTTAATAATGCTCACGACTTGGTTGGTGATCTCAGGATCAAGCGCCGCTGTTGGTTCATCAAACAACAACACATCCGGTTTCATCATCAGCGCACGTGCAATCGCAACACGCTGTTGTTGACCGCCAGACAGTTGAAGTGGCCAAGCGTCTGCTTTGTCGGCAAGTTGAAGTGTCTTTAGGACTTCTTGCGCTTGCTTAATCGCTTCTTGCTTATCCAAACCCGCCACTTTGGTTGGTGCTTCAATCAAGTTTTCCATCACCGTCATGTGTGGCCATAAGTTGTATTGCTGGAACACCATGCCGACTTTACGACGAAGTTTAAGCCCCTGCTTCTCTTGGATTTGGCTTGAAAAATCGAATTGCTCATTCGCAATGTCTAATTCGCCGTTGTCCGCGATTTCAAGCAGGTTCAATACACGCAGTAATGAACTCTTGCCCGCGCCGCTTGGGCCAAGCAATACCAAGGTTTCGCCGCTCTCACAGTCGAAACTGATGTCGTGAAGAACTTGGGTATCACCGTATGATTTGTTGATGCTCTTTACTTGAATACTCATGCCACAATACTGCATTAATTGTCATTTGTTGGTTATTCTATTCGATCCGAGGTTTTATGCAAGAAAAATGTATAAAAAACTACTTTGTTGAATTTTTGTAACAAACATTCCACAAAAAACAGTCGCTATAACTGGTCTTACAACCAAAACTCACAAGTCATTGATAAAGCTAATATCGAGATAAATAGCAAACGTTTTTCTATCAATTTATAAATCATCGCACGGTTGCTTGTTTATGTGTGCACTCTCCTATCAACGCTAATTTACTTGCATAAAAATTAGGGTTAAATAGCTTGATTTCCTATCCAACTGACTGGATAAGAATGCTTAGTTTTCCTTTAAGGTTGTTTCGAATTATTCACTTAGTGATGAGGAAATATTGGAAATTGAGTTTCCTAGGGAGCGTCACAGCGCAATAAATGCTTTAATGGGTTCGATTCTCAACAACAATTACTGCCCAGCGAACAACGCGCAGTACAGGCAATAAGTCATAAAGCAATTAGCCATAAGCAACAAGCAACAAGCCATCTATTTTTAAAGCGACAACACATTAAGGCAGTCATATGCAAAACGATGTCTCTTCTACGCTCGACTCGAACCAGCGACAGACTCAGCGCTCTACTCAAAAAGTGCCAGACCCCAAACCTGAGAAAAAAAGCCTCAGTATTTTGTTTGAGCTGAGCAAATTCATTCAGCCTTACAAAGGCCGTGTTATTGCCGCATTGATCGCGTTGATCTTCACGGCGAGCTTAACCCTCTCAGTCGGACATGGTATTCGTCTTCTCATCGACCAAGGTTTTAGCCAACAATCGTTGTCAGACTTAGGCAGCGCGATTCAATTCATCATGGTCGTGGTCGTGCTGATCTCGATTGGCACCTTCTTCCGCTTCTATTTGGTCTCTTCTGTTGGTGAGCGAGTAAGTGCGGATATACGCCTGTCGGTTTTCAATCACGTGGTGACGCTGCACCCGAGTTACTTTGAAACCAATGGCAGTGGCGACATCATGTCGCGAATCACCACGGATACTACTCTGCTTCAAAGCATCATAGGTTCATCGTTCTCTATGGCGATGCGCAGCGCGTTGATGTGTATTGGTGCAATCATCATGCTGTTTGCGACCAATATTAAGCTGACGTTGATTGTATTGGCCTCGGTGCCATTTATCTTGATTCCGATCCTTGTCTATGGGCGTCGTGTAAGAGCTTTATCTCGCCAAAGCCAAGACTCCATGTCTGATGTGGGTTCTTACGCAGGTGAGGCAATTGAGCACATTAAAACGGTGCAAAGCTACAGCCAAGAAGAGCAAGAGAAAGCATCATTCGCGGTAGAAGTGGAAAAGGCGTATGATATTGGTCGCCAGCGTGTAAAACAGCGCGCTATTCTTATTTCTGGCGTTATCGTGATTGTATTTAGTGCTATTGCAGGCATGCTTTGGGTTGGCGGCAGTGATGTTATCAACGGCACTATGTCGGCTGGTGACTTAGCGGCGTTTGTGTTCTACGCAATTATGGTTGCTTCATCGTTAGGTACGATTTCTGAAGTGATGGGTGAACTGCAACGCGCGGCAGGTGCGACCGAGCGATTAATCGAGATCCTACAAGTTGAAAGCCATATTGTTGCGCCAGTTGCGAATCCAACTTCGCTTGCTAACGTAACGCCAGAAGTTGCATTTGATGATGTGACCTTCTGTTATCCATCAAGACCGGACCAACCCGCAACAAGCAACCTCACGCTTACTGCCCATGAAGGCAAAGTGTTGGCACTGGTTGGCCCGTCTGGCGCAGGTAAAACTACCCTGTTCGAACTGCTGCAACGTTTCTACGACCCACAAGTGGGTAAGGTCACATTAGGCGGTGTTGAACTGAATCAGTTTGATCCTAACGAGCTAAGAAAGCAGATGGCATTGGTACCGCAACAACCTGCTCTGTTCAGTAACGATGTGTTCCATAACATTCGCTATGGCAACCCGCAGGCAACAGACGAGCAAGTGATCGAAGCGGCGAAGAAAGCGCACGCACACGAGTTCATTCAAAACCTACCTGATGGCTACAACAGCTTTCTTGGTGAACGTGGTGTAAGGCTTTCTGGTGGGCAGAGACAACGTATTGCTATCGCACGTGCCATCTTGAAAGATCCAAATATTCTATTGTTGGATGAAGCAACCAGCGCACTAGACAGTGAAAGTGAGCATCACGTACAACAAGCGTTAGAAGAGTTAATGCGTGGCAGAACGACGATCATTATCGCCCATCGATTATCAACAATTAAACACGCCGACCAAATTGCGGTGCTCGATAAAGGACAACTAGTAGACATCGGCGACCACCAGTCTCTCATCAATAGCTGCGAATTGTACCAACGCTTGGTTGAGCTGCAATTCAAACACCTTAGTGCCTAACTATTGAGTGGATGTGCAACTAAGTCACTGACATTGTGTGGTTTCAAGCTTCAAAAACTTAAATCACGCGTGTTGCAGTTTTGTTAATTTAGCGGTAGGGTTTTTATTCCAATAACAACTTATTCCGATGAAGGATAAGTAAATAACGTTAATTACACAGATAACAATAAGAGAGTTCGCATGGAAGCACTATTATCTGACTACCCGGTAGTAACAGAAATCCCTGTCGCTTGGGGAGAAATGGACGCACTCAATCACGTTAACAACGCTGTATATTTTCGCTATTTCGAAACCGCTCGCTTAGATTTTTTCAAGCACGTCGAGCTGATGGAAGAGATGGCGATTACCAAAGTTGGTCCTGTTCTTGGTGACACTTACTGTAAGTATTTCCGCCCAGTCACGTATCCAGATACCTTGATGGTCGGCTCACGTGTTACCGATATTCAAGATGACCGATTCACCATGGAATACGCGATTGTCAGTAAGGCTCAACAGAAACTGACGACCGTTGGCACTGCGACTATCGTGATGTTTGATTTTGCTTCGAACCAGAAAGCCCTGCTCTCGCTGCGCTTAACCAATGAAATCGAAAAGATGAACACGTTGAAAAGCCCATGCTTCAAACAAGAAGCCGTGACAGAATAACGTATTCGTTGGTTGAGAAAGATTCAGAAAGTTTCAGAATCGAGTAGGAGG
>NZ_JBFRLK010000063.1:0-48080 GCF_041469805.1 Vibrio sp. 10N.286.48.C11
CAAGTGTCGTCTACCCGACCTTTTCTAGTTAGAACCAAAGCTACCCTTCAGCCATAATTGTGACTTTTGACTTACAATACTTGTACTATGCTTTTTTCAGCTTGGTTCTACTTACACAGCAAGCTCTGCAAGTAGAAACCTTCAATGTAGTTGGGCGTTTTATCTACAGATAACGACTTCTCAAATGGTCTTTGAAGTATTGCGCATTCAAGGTTTCGCCCGTTGCACCTTTCACCAAGTCATCAGTGGTCAGCAGGCTGCCTTTGCTCCAAATGTTTGATTCTAACCAAGTGAAGATAGGGGATAGGTCACCGCTTTCAATCACAGAGTTTATATCTACCGTTTTCTTCATTGAAGCCATGAACTGCGCCGCGTACATCGCACCTAATGTGTACGATGGGAAGTAACCAAATGCGCCGTCTGTCCAGTGGATGTCTTGCATACAACCGTTAGTGAAATTGCCTTGAGTGCTTAAGCCAAGGTATGACTGCATCTTGGTATTCCATAACTCTGGAACGTCGGTGTGTTTGATCTTGCCGTTGATCAAGTCACGTTCAATTTCGTAACGTAAGATAACGTGCGCAGGGTAGGTCAGTTCATCGGCATCAACACGGATGAAGTCTTTCTTCACGCGCGTGTAGATCTTCTGGAAGTTCTCTTTCTCAAATTCTGAGCCTGAGAATTGCTGACCAGCCAAGTTCGCTAAGTGTCCAATGAACGGGTCGCTGCGGCCGACTTGCATCTCGAAGAATAAAGATTGAGATTCATGAATGCCCATAGAACGAGCTTCCCCCGCTGGTTGTCCTGCTAGGTGTTTTGGTAAGCCTTGTTCGTAACGTGCGTGGCCTGTTTCATGCACAATACCCATTAAGCTTTGAACGAATTCCGCTTCGTCATAGCGTGTTGTGATACGCACGTCTGAAGGGACGCCGCCACAGAATGGGTGAACACTTTCATCCAATCGGCCGTGTTCAAAATCGAACTGAAGCAGCTTCATGACTTCTAAACCCAGTGCTTTCTGTTTCTCGGTCGAATAGATACCTGATGGTGCGTTAAATTGCTCGCTCGATTGTTTTTCGATCACTTCATCAATTAAACCTGGAAGCCAAGTTTTAACGTCTGCAAATAGGGTATCAAGTGAAGTAGAGCTGGTGCCCGGTTCATAAATATCCAGCATCGCATCATAAGGCGTTAGATTGGCTGCGTCTGCGCGAATCTGCGCTTCTTCACGAGAAAGCTCAACCACTTCACGCCAGTTCTTTTCGAATCCAACCCAGTCGTTGTTACCGCGTTGGCTACGCCACGCATGTTCACATTTTGAACCCGATAGAGATTTCGCTTCAACCAGTTTTTCTGGAAGTAGGTTTGCTTGTTGCCACTGGCGTTTTATTTCACGAAGTGACGATTGTTGCTCAGTGTTCAGCGCTTCATTTTCAGCGTCTGCAATCCAATCGCCAAGCTGTGGTTGAGTCATTAAGCCGTGAATATGAACAGAAAGCTCGGCCATCGCTTCACTACGAGCTTGGTTACCACCTGCTGGCATCATTGAAGCTTGGTCCCAACCACAAATAGAAGCTAGGTGTTGAAAGCGTGAACATTTTTGAGAGTGTTCGACTAGTTTTTTGAATGCGCTCATTTGACTACTCTTAATTTGGTTTCTTTAAATGATCCTTAGGGCTGCGTCAGCGTTAAGGTTCATCTCGTGTACTTTGATTATGGCTTTGCTTTTTAATGACGCCGACCTTCGCAGTCGAAGATATAGCGAGAAAAGCATGAGGCGATACGATGCCTTGAATTTACTATTTCTTAACAAATTAAACTGTTCTATTGTGCACAAAATCAGTGAGTTGTATAGCTGGTGGTAATTGTTGCTTGCGAATTGTTCAGATACACGGTATTGATGATAGATTGCTGAACAAGAATGACAATGATATGGATATTTTGAACTTTGAGGCATTTCTAATTGCCATCACTATTTTAACGCTAACGCCGGGCTTAGATACGGCTTTGGTGATTCGCAACACCAGCCGCTCTGGCTTAGCTGACGGTTGTATGACGAGCTTTGGTATTTGTAGCGGCTTGTATGTACACGCGTTTTTCTCTGCTGTGGGTATATCTGCAATCCTCGCCCAGTCCGCTGAACTCTTTCAAGCCGTTAAGATGGTGGGTGCGGTTTACCTCATCTGGCTTGGCTTAAGCAGTTTGCGAGCTTTGATGAAAAACGGTGGCGGTTTGAAGGTAGGTGAACAAGCTCAGCAGGCTTACAGTGCAAAGCGTTCTTTGCGTGAAGGCTTTCTGTCTAACGTTCTTAACCCAAAAACAGCAGTTTTCTA
Organism: Vibrio sp. 10N.286.48.C11; assembly: GCF_041469805.1. Lineage (NCBI taxonomy): Bacteria > Pseudomonadati > Pseudomonadota > Gammaproteobacteria > Vibrionales > Vibrionaceae > Vibrio > Vibrio sp. 10N.286.48.C11. Next base: position 2,334 of record NZ_JBFRLK010000063.1, read on the forward strand.
TCTGGCCTTTTTACCTCAATTTGTAAACCCTGAAGGTTCGCCTTTATTGCAATCTATGTTGATGGCTTCGGTACACTTTATGATTGCGATGGTGTGGCAGTGTGGTTTGGCTGGTGCACTTAATTCCGCTAAAAACTTGCTCAAGAACGCGAGTTTTATGAAGTGGATGGAAGGCGTGACGGGCATGGTGCTGGTTGGGCTGGGTGTTAAGCTTCTGATGGAAGAGCCTGTGTAGTTCACCGTTTTCCAGTTGAACATGAATATATGAAAGCCCACGATGTGTCGTGGGCTTTGTGCTTTAATACTGGTAGATCTTTGTACCGATCTTATTCAACAGCGCAGTTATTCAACGACGCTAATGTTCATCTCAGCACCTTCGAAACCTAAGTCACTCAACTCATCGGCATTAAAGTTGGTGGTAACTTCGATGTCGCCAATGCGCTCAGTAGATTCGTTGACGGAATCAGTACTTCTTTTGCTGCGTAGATTGTTAGTGATTGGTGTTGCTTGTCCAATTTCGATAGTACCTGCAAATTGAGATTCAGCGTAGAAATCACCAGACACGTAAGAGTGGAATGGGCGCAAGCTTCCGCCAGTCGCGTATTGCATGCTTGATAAACCAGCTTCTTTAATCGCCCAGCCCCAATCCCACCATTTTGTTTCACCTGGGATGTAACGGTGATCCCATTGGTAGCGAATGTCGGCAGATTCACTGCTGCCACGACCCATGGTGAAGGTATGAGCCTTGTATGGGCGGTTATCTGGATGGGAGTGCCACGCGTTGCCACCCCAACGAAGGAAGCCGTTGAATTCAACATCGTAGCTAATATCGGCGTTGAATCGGTACGGGTAAGAAATGCTTGAACGATACAGCTCAACTCGAATCGGTAGCTCTGAGTTTGCTGGAACCATAGGACGCGCTTGAAGTGTTACTTGCTCGCTAGTGGAGTTGCCATTTGTTTCCGCGAAGCTTTGGTTAGCCTCGAACTTAACGGTGAGCTTAGTTTCGCCAACCAAAGGCCACTTGAAGGTGTTCTCTGTTTGAACGCTCTGTGAGAACCCATAACTGTTCGTTTTCGACCAGTTTGTTGATTCGTCTACTTTTAGGTCGACCACCACTTGTTGCGCGATATTGCTGTTGTTTCTTGCCGTCGCGTAAACCGTCTTCACTAGTTCACGGTCCGACTCGACAACATCACCATGCCAAAAGTTGTCATCGTTAACGGTGTAGGCAAAATTGTCGACGGTGATTTTGGTTTTTTCATCACAGCGATACCCACTACAAGAGCCATTGTTATTTCCCTGTATCACCCAGCTGTTGCCAGAGCGCTTTATCGTCATGTCTTCGCCAACGTACTGACTGTTATTACCGCCAACCCATGCGTAACCTAGGTTGTGGGCTAAATAGCTTAATGGGCGAACAAAGTCGTTACGGTTGTTCACTAATTCATACTGAACATCGATTTCGCTGCCTTCCTGAACCGATTTGGCGGAATAGTTAGGGATTTCAGATTGGTCGTTGTTTGGGTAACAGAACGTTGACCCACTGCTTGATTGCTTAATTTCGCCATGATAACCCGGCCCCATGATTACCCAGTTTCCTTTTAACCCGGTGATCTGCCAAGTGCCCATACGAGCGACCAAAGCACTCTTCTGCTCTTCGGCTTCATAACGGTCTATAGGACGATAACCAGAGCGACATACATCTTCACCAAGTTGGTCAAACACTATTTGGTCTGGGTAAATCTTCGCATTTACACCGGTTGATAGAACAGACAACACTGCGGTTGCTAAGAGACTTCTGTTTACTGTGATCATTAACAATTCCCTCATTTGTAATTTTTCTATTTTGATAATGTTTTGTGTGCCGTGCAGTTAACAAGACAAGTTCACTTTTTCATGTTGATAAATAGATAGATACTGAAAAGGGTTGAATTAAATTGCCAAATTAATTCAATGACTTGTATTGTCATTAGTGTTTTTACGGTGAAAGAGTATGCAACTGAACGTAAATTGTTTGATGGGGCTCAAACCGTTTTTAGAAAAATGAAGGCCCATTATTCGGGCTTAGACGTCAAAATTATTTGACGTTATTTTTGGCGCTTGTATGAATGGTTAATTAGAAGAACAGATATAACCATTCACAATGCTCGTAGTTTTAAGGTGGGCAAGTAGTGAGTGATAAGGAGTAAAAATCTAACTTGAATATTTTGATTTGCTATCGGTTTTAAAATGCAAACCCTTAATGTAAGGAAGACGATAATAATTGTATTACTGATAAAATAATGAAAATAACCATCCGGTTTTTATGTGTAATATCGGAAAATCTTGCTACTTGATAATAGGGCACTTGTTGCTAGTGGTTAAATTATCTCTAATTATCGTTTGGCCAGAAGTTGCGTTCGGCCTGTATTACACGTTTTAATGATGGCAAATAAATCATTCGAACTTAAGATATCAATCTTTACCGTTAATGGGTCATTGTTGATTAACAGGTAAGGCGACAATCGGCTGTCATTCATTGTTTTATTTATTTTTTGCACAGAGACTAAGTCGATGGTGCCAGAAATAGAAAAGAAAAGTGATTGAGAAGGGCGGGCTGTTCCCCTGAATCGCAGAACAAGTGGGTCGGGCATGTTGTCATCTTGAACGGACATCAGGTGCAGCACCTTGTTGTTACTTATTTTCGTTAACCCGTCGGTACGTAATACATTGTCATTCACTATTAGGTCCACCACGCTATGTTGGTAGCGATGCTCTTCTTTTGGTTGGGGCGAAGGGATACTCCATATGCCAACCAATAGAACGAATGCAGAAATGAGCGCAACGATTGGCATCATAATTGACCTCTTTCTAGGAATAACGCCAGTTCGGTACTGGCTTGATCTAGTTGGGTTGGCGTGTAAAAGATGTTGACGGACTGGCGTGTGGCTTTGTTGAGAATAGAGAGCTCTGAATATTTCGCTTCCTCGCTAATGTACGCCACACAATCACATTGATACTGATAGAGAATGCTTTCTAGCTCTGGCGTCATCGCCATTTCAGGGGCTTGGAAAACTTGTATTTGACCTATCCATCGCTCACTGAGCCGGTTAACGGGGTTGATATCGCTGAGGTTTCTCTCACTAACCTTAGCAAAAGCCAATAACGCTGATGCCAACAGTAAGCAGCCAGTGGTGAAGTAGCACAACTTGTTTCGGTTTTCAGCAGTGGGAAAGTAAGCCGACGAACTTTGTTTAGGGTTAGGCTGAGGTTCGACCGCAACGGCTGCACCGATAGCAATACCGTTATTGCCGACGGGTATTAGGTTGCTCGCATCAGTAAGGGGAGTTGTGGCTGCATTATTGATGGGGGAGTCGATTACCACGCACTCATCGATAAGGCGATAGCCCACCTTAGGAACGGTGACGATTGGGGTTTCTTTGATGCCTAATCTAACGAACCCTTGGCGCAGTAAACTTATACTTTTCGCTAGTGACGTATCCCCTATGAACTCGTTTCCCCAAGCGAAGCTAATAATATCTTGTTTGTTAACAATATCGGGTGAGTTTTTATGTAATAACTCCAGAACTCGAGTTTCACGGTATCCTACTTTAATAGAACGTTCATCGTTATAAATACGGTTTTTAATCGGGTCGAATCTGATCATATAGCCAACGTTTTATTTTTATTATAATTCTATCTACAATGTAGATGACTATAAACTGACTAATATATGAATTAAAGTCACATGTTTTATTCTTCTGGTTTTTTGTGTTGTTGAAACAAAAAGAAATTTAATATGTTTGTGACAAAATGCCTTACACCAACGCACAATCTGTTAAATATAAGTAATATCTAATTAAGTGTTGGTTTTATTAGTGTCCTTTTTATTAGTCTTCTATTGGCTTTATTAAATCGCATAGTAGTCGATTTAATATTCTTGTTATTTATAAGGGCATATGTGCTGCATAATAATTTAAGACGTTTCGCTATGTGATGAAAATAAAAAAGCCCGCAGTTGAGTGCGGGCTTGGTATTCAATCAATTCAGGTTACGCTTTAACTGCTTCACAATCTTTTGAAGAAGTTAACGGTTTGAAGAATAGCTTGGTTTCTTCGATAACAACGTGGCGCAGCAAGATAAGCCCGATTAGGTTCGGAATTGCCATTAGGCCGTTCACGATATCAGCTATTATCCAGATCATGTCGAGCTTCAAGAATGCACCAGAAGCCACCAAGGCGATGAAGATAATCTTGTAAGGCAAGACTGCTTTGGTGCCTAGCAAGAACACAACACAGCGCTCACCGTAGTAGTTCCAACCTAAAATTGTTGTAAACGCAAAGAAGATTAAGCCAACAGAAACCAACATAGGGCCAAGGGTATCTGCATTCAGACCAACAGCGAATGCGTGAGTGGTCATCGCAGCGCCTGAAAGGTCCGTCTGCCAAGCACCCGTTAAGATAAGCGCCAAGCCTGTCATCGTACAGATGATGATGGTGTCGAAGAAGGTACCTGTCATGGAGACAAGTCCTTGTTTCACACATGAGTCTGTTTTAGCCGCTGCTGCAGCCATTGGTGCGCTACCTAGGCCAGATTCGTTCGAGAACACACCCCGAGCGATACCTGATTGGATAGCAAGCATGATGCTCGCGCCAAAGAAACCACCGGTTGCTGCTGTGTTGGTAAACGCAGAAGTAACAACAAGGGTAATAGCATTCAGTAGTTGGTCTGCATTTGAAATTAGAACGCTTAAACACGCGACGACGTACATAACCGCCATAGTAGGAACAACTTTCCCTGCCACTTTAGCGATAGATTGGATACCACCAAGGGTTACAACCGCCACCAATATCGTAAGAACGACAGCAGACATCTCACGAGAAGCGCCAAATGAGATTTGAGTTGCGTCTAAGATAGCGTTGACTTGTGGGAAGGTACCGATACCGAAGCAAGCAACACCGAGCGCGAAGACAGCGAACATTACCGCCAAGATTCGTGAGCCGACACCGTATTGCAGGTAGTACATTGGGCCGCCAACCATTTCGCCATTGCTATCGGTTCTGCGGTATTTAACGGCAAGTAGACATTCTGCGTATTTGGTCGCCATACCAAATACAGCGGCAAGCCACATCCAGAAAAGGGCGCCAGGGCCACCAATCTTGATTGCGGTCGCTACACCCACGATGTTACCTGTACCAATGGTCGCTGAAAGTGCAGTACACAAAGCCGCGAAACTCGATACGTCACCCGTACCGGATTTGTCCTTGCTGAACACCATTTTCAGTGCGGTTGGGAGGTGTCTAAACTGGAGTAAGCCTAAGCGAAAAGTAAAGTAGATACCTGTACCCACTAGCAGAATAAGTAGTGGTGGTCCCCAAACGAATTGGTTGATGGTTTGCAGTGTAGCTTGTAGGTGGTTCATAGATTCCCCTTAATAAATTAAAAATTTAAGGAGAAGAGGGAAGGCAGTGCAGATCACAGGGATCGGGAGCACTACTTAATACATACGGATTTCTAGATAGAATTCTTTTGTTAATTAAGGCTGTTGCTTTCCACTCCTCTGTCCTTTTGCCTGAGAGTTTCACTTAGCGAATCACTTATAGAATAAGTAACGGGCACTAAGCTTGCTCCTTCGGCGACCGATCTAACGGTTCTCTCCAGAGGTTCCTCCAACGACAGTCCTCACTTTTCTGGATTTCTCCAGCATAAAGTACCTGAAAGATTTACTTCTTCGGTGGGTCAATCTAACTAAATGTTAATATTTAGTTAAAAACCACTCTCCTGCAGTCTTCATCGGAACAATTACCTAAATAATTAGGTAATCTGTAGGCGTATCCTAGATCATATAAAATGTGATGTCAGCTACAAAATATCTGTTTGCACAAATGTTGTTCAACTAAATGATCAAACAACGAGTCTCTGACGTAACTTGCTTATTTAAATGGTATAAAATAGAGAAACAAGGAGGAGTTATGACTCGACTAATAGCGATTGTTTTTTTATTGGCTTTGGCATTTGTACTATTTCGTTACCGGACAAACGAAAAACTGCAAAAATGGGTAGTGATAGTTATCGTTAGCAGCTTCCTTTTGTATACTGCCAGCTTGATGATTTCGGAGTTAACTCGTTAAGCGTGCCTGTAAACAGGTGGGATGAATGTGTTAGCAGAGCTTAAGTGCTTCTGGCTTGAGCGATAGGTTTAACTGAGCCTACACTATCAGTATTGGCATTCGTGCCAGTGACCGCGTAACGTTAAACAAATTTTTGGGAGTACCCGCTAGTGAACCAGCAATCTGGACAAAGCGAACAAGATGAAGTGGTTGTTATTGAAGAACGCGATAAGCGCAGTCAGCTCTATATCGGCATTGCTGCGGTTATAGGTTTAGCACTGGGTGGCTTAATTGGTTCTACAGTTACGGCTTCTAAGTGGGAGTCCACTTACCAGGTACTCGAAACTCGTTATCAAGAACTGCATGACAGCAGAGCACAGTTGATGACATCCGTTGAAACTAAAGTGGCAAAAGTTGATACCGAAATCGATGCGAAAGTAGAAGCCGCTCTAGTGAAACAAACGGAAGAGCATCAAAAAGAGCTCCAGGAATTAGCGAAGCAGTCTTCGGTTTTAGAGAAGGCGAACTACTCGTTAGAGCAACAGCTAAATGAACAGAAGCAAACGTTAGAGCAAACTCAGCAAGACAACCAGAAACTTAATCGTCAGGCTGACATGCAATCGACTTTGTTTGAGCGTGCGCGTGAAGTTTTCCGAAAAGAATTACAGATTTCTCAAGAACTTGAAAAACTTGAGAAAGAAAGAGATCAACTCGAGCAGAATCTTGGTTCTCTTAAGAAAGCGTGTGATGTTTACTTAGATGGCACATCATGGGATGCGAAATCTGACGCGTGTGAGAAGCAAGATAACGCTAACTCTCGACTGAGTGATATAAGACAAATGATTGAAGTCCACACCATGGACCTCAAACAGATCAAAACTCTCACTGAAGAGATGGGTCTATAAGCCGAAGGCTTTACCAACCTAACGTTAGTTTTGCACTAAATATTGAAACGCCCACATCACACACGTGATGTGGGCGTTTTGCGTTTGTCGAGAGCATAGATCCGGTGCTTTCTCATTATTGATTATTTGCGTGTTTTCATTGTTTGCTTAGATATTTGTGAATAGTTACGTATATCCACAATGATATGTTACTTGTTGTCTATTAAATGACTTTGCATACATATTTTCAGCTCAGAGTCGCTGCATAATAGTGTTGTTCAGGATGAACACGCAGTCGATTGCTAGCTCGCATTTGGCTGCTTTGACGACAAGGGATGGAGTGATGCCAGAGTATCTTTGTGAGAACTGCACCATAGCTTATTGTTTCGATGATTGTCGCTCGCCATTAGCGCAAAAAGAGATGATCAAAGTAGAAGAGTTGGTTCGTCGTGTCGATGTTGAACACGATGATGAACAGAGTGAAAAGGGTGAAAAGAGTGAGCAGGGCATTGAAGGTAGTTATTCGCCTAATCGTTCAGACATAAAAAATCCCCACAAGCCAAGCTGGTAGGGATTTTGGATAAGTTGCAGTCCTGTTCTCGCTTTCTCAAGCAAAGGGTCTTACAAAAATTTTTAGAACAGTTTCGTTTTTAGAGCTGTGTCGTTTCTTAGAATGCAGTTAGCTACTAGAGCAAAACCTCATTCCACTAAACGTTATTTCTCATACGTTTTGATTTCGCCTGATTTCACACGAGCAACAAACGATTGCAGTTCTTTCTTCACAACTGGCATCAAGAAGTACAGACCAAGAATGTTGAAGATAGACATCGCAAAGATAGCCGCATCAGAGAAGTCGATTACCGCACCAAATTGAATCGTGGCACCAATAACAACAAACACACAGAACATCACTTTGAAAATCAGCTCTGTTGTTTTGCCTTCACCAAATAGGTAAGTCCAAGCTTTAAGACCGTAGTACGACCAAGAGATCATGGTAGAAAACGCAAACATAATTACCGCGAGAGCGAGTGTGTATTTGAATACTTCTGCCGTTTCAGTAAACGATGCAGCAGTCAGCGTTACGCCCGTTAAACCAGAACCATCGAATGGACCTACGTTTAAGCCAGCAATAGTGATAACCAATGCGGTCATTGTACAAATGATTACCGTATCAACGAACGGTTCTAATAGTGATACTAGACCTTCGGTGATTGGTTCTTTTGTTTTAACCGCTGAGTGAGCGATAGCTGCTGAACCTACACCTGCTTCGTTCGAGAACGTTGCACGTTTCAAGCCTTGAATTAACGCACCAATAAATCCACCAACAACACCTTCACCAGTAAATGCACCTGTAAAGATTGCGCTGAACGCAGGGCCAACTTGATCAAGGTTAGAACCGATAACAATCAGAGCCATACCGATATACAGAGCAGCCATCCAAGGAACAACTTTTTCTGTTACCGATGCGATAGAAGGCATACCACCAACAATCACAGAGAAAACTAAAGAGGCAAGTACAAGGCCAGTGATCACACCGTATTCACTTGGTACATCAAATGCGTAAGTTAACATGGCGTGTGCTTGGTTAGCTTGGAACATGTTACCGCCGCCCAATGCGCCTAAAATACACATTAATGCGAAACCAATAGCGAGCACTTTACCTAGTCCACCTAAACCTCTTTCACCCAGGCCTTGGCTTAGGTAGTACATTGGACCGCCCGAAACAACACCTGAAGGTAGGATAGTTCGGTATTTCACACCTAAAGTACACTCACAAAACTTAGAAGCCATACCCAGAAGGCCACACAAGATCATCCAGAATGTCGCGCCAGGACCACCAATCGCAAGTGCAGCACCTACACCGGCAATGTTACCAAGCCCGACAGTACCAGAAAGCGCCGTTGTTAACGCTTGAAAGTGAGAAACCTCGCCGTCCTCTTTAGAGTTAGGATCGGTATACTTACCTTTGATAATGTCTATCGCCATGCCGACACGTTTAAATTGAACAAAGCCAAAATAAACAGTGAAGATGATCGCAGCGAGCAACAGCCAGCCAACAATCACTGGAAAGTTAGCTTCACCAATCGGTACACTTTTAAATATCAGCCCAACGAACCAACCTGTGTATTCGTTGAAAAACCCATCAACACTTTGACTTAAGTTGCTGATAGCTTGGTTAAATGATCCTTCTTCTGCAAATGCACTGGAACTAAACAATAATATAAACCCAAAAAATAATTCACGTATGTTTTTCATGGTTTTCCCTGTCTTTTTAATAAATTATGTTTGTTGCTGTTGTGTTTGTTTTCTATTTGATTTGTATATCTCAGCGGTATATCTACTTCATTCGACTGCAACATAAACGGCTGTAGCTAGGTCGAAAAACGAAATAAATATAAGTACTGATCTTGCTTTGTATGGATATCCTTTTGGTATGTGCACCAATAAGACTATGGTATTCGGGATATCAAGCCCTACTGATAATCCTATACATAAAAATAATACCAACAAAGAGATTTTTACAATGAATTTACAATTGTTCGGGTTTTGTCATCATTTGGGAATAAGTCGATGCTTTTTATGCTGAGAAAAGCATATGCAGTAGCTGCTATAGAGTCGGGTGAAGGAGAATTCAGAGTGATGGGCTGGAGGGACATAGAGGGCGCGTAGGGGATTTCGAGTATTCGATATGTTTTCGAGGTGTATAAACATTCTAAGGCTGAAAGTGTATTCGGATCTTAGGATATTAAAAAAGCCCTTTATAAGAGCTTTTTTGATGAGCGGAAAGCATGACTACTTTCCGATAGCACATAAAACTAAACGGCTCGATCACTATTGCTATTGCCAACCGTGCTTTTGCTGGATTTGTGGTAGAGCTTAAGTGCCAATAACGAACCCCACAACAAAACTTGTCCCCAGAGTAATGTCCATTGAGACGCCACCGCTTGCCAAGATGCACCCATCTGATTAAGTGCTAAGAAACCTTGGATAGCCGGTGTGCTTGGGAATAGCTGTGATAACAGAACTAACCATTCAGGCATCATTTCAACTGGCCAGATAAAACCTGAAGAGAAGATCAGTGGCATTGAACTGATTAACACTACTACCGTGACGAGTTCTCTTCGTGGCACTAACTCACCAATAAAAATCCCGATCAAACAACTGGCCAGTAAGAAGGGCAGAAGTAAGGTTAAGATCTGTGTTGTTGAGGCGAGCTGGTTTATCCCATACATCGAAAAGCTAGCGCCGAAATAGTACATCGACAACAGGTAATAAATGCCGACTAAGGTACAACAGCGGGCAAGCATCAATTTCGCTGGAGAGGTCTTACTCCAGTAGCCAAATGTCGATTGAGCATTTTGGGTTGCACCCACTAAACCAGAAGCCATGGCTAAGGTTTGTTGCAGGATCAACACAAAGACGGCTGGAACTACGTAATCGATGTATCCCATGCGACTATTAAACGTTGGTTTCAGGTTCAAGCTGAATGCACTGTAGCCTTTGGCTGCCGATTCTAAAGGCACACCTTCGACTAACAAATGGCTGACCTTAACTTGCGCAGCTAACGTACCACCGGCCTTGGCAAGCCCTTCAACAATGGTTCCGTAGACCAAAAAGTAAGAAGCATCACCAGCGTAAGAAAGTGTCGGGCTCTTACCGAGCAACAAGTCTTTATAGAAATCTTCTGGAATGACAAGGAATCCGCCAATCTCTTGGTTAAGCACGGCTTGTTTCGCATCGGCGATGGTGGAGTCTCGACGGACCAATTCGATCTGAGAGGTGGCATCCACCATACGCTCTAATTGATAGCTGCTTTGACTCTTATCCAAGTTCACAACCGAAGCTTTCAGTTGTTGAGGAACTTGGTTCGCGTAAGGCAATGGATACAAGAAGGAATAGAAGACCACACCACCAAATACCGTAAGAAGCACGACAGGGTTGCGCAATACCGCTAAGAGTTCTTGCTTGAGCAGTTGAGTAAAGCTCATCGTTTTACTCCTTGTTGTGCTGATGCTTCTGGCTGTGTTGACGGCGTTGTTTTTGCAGATAAAACTGCTTTTGCTGATAGACCTGCTTTTGTAGATGGATCTGCTTGTGCAGTTAGAGTTGATTGCGCCAAGTGTTTCTTAATTAGCAACATTACCACGAAAGCAGGAACTGCGTACCACAACATAGAAGAGAGGCTGATCAAAGACTGTGCTGCGCTCACACCATAACTAGACTGCGCCGTTTGTACTTCGATGTAATGACTCACGGGCAATAAGCTTCTCCAAATTTGAGCAGCCGTGTTCATGTCTGTCACTGGAAAGGTAATGCCCATGAACGCGAAACTCGGTGCAGTAAAGGCACCTGCGAAACTCATCGCCCTTGCTGGATCAAGTGTTAAGAAGAAAAACAAACAACCCATGATGATACAACTGATCACTGTCAGTATTTGGGCAATGGTCAATGCTACAAAGCTGCCATTAAATGGCCAGTCTAAGAGAGCATAGAACCAAAAGCTAAACGCGATACCAAACATTAAAAATAAGACAGCATAAGGTATTAATGTTGAGGTTAGCGACTTCATAGGTGCGTTGGATAACCAAGCTTGAAGACCACGTGCTCTAACGTTCGCCGTTAAAACTAATATCGTGCCGACCACAACCATGATCTGCCACAGTGCAGGAATAACTGCAGACACCAAGAACTGAGCATAACTGCTGTTCTTGTTAAACAGTGGCGTGATCTGGCTTTGCACTGTTACTGCTTGGCCTAATGCTGATTGGACTGTGGTATCACCGAGTGACAGTTGTTTAACCACTTCAAGTTGAGCGTTAAACGTACCTTGAGCTTGTAGCAGAGCCGAGTTCACTAATTTGCCGATCAAGATAAATTGGCTGTTGTAGAACACGGATACCTGCGGGTTTAAACCTAGGTAAATATCTCGGTCAAAGTGTTTAGGTATTACAACATAGCCGTAGATATCACGTTCGATCATCGCTTTTGCCGCTTCACTCGCTGAGCTGTATTTCTGAGTGACTTGCAGTGTTGGTGAAGCATCAACAAGGCGTGTGAACTGTTGCGAGATTTGACTGTGCTCAAGGTCGACAACTGCGACCGGTAAGTCACGAGCGATCCCTTGTGAAAAAATCAGCCAGATACTGGCAGCAAGCAGCAAAGGAATCCAAGTTAGGCAAGACAACAACCATTTGTCTTTGCGGACAATCGCCCACTGCCTAAGCAAGGTATTCTTCGCTCTATGATGCTCAGTTGGTTGCGAGCCTCTAGATTGCGATCCAGTATATTGAGAGTTAGCAGACATAAGTCACCTAAAGCTCAACCACTAGGCTCATGCCCATACGCAGTGTTTCGCTCGTATCGACAGGGTGCGCTTCTACTTCAAAAGTACGTAAATCGAAGCCTTGAGCTGCGTCTGTTGAGCGCCAAGTTGCGAAATCACCCATTACGGCAATGTGAGTTACTTGGAAAGTTAATGATTTATCCAGAGCCGGTAGGTACGCCTCAAACTGGCTGCCTTTCTCGAAATGCTTAAGCATGTCTTCACGGACATTGAGCACAGCCCAAGCATCCTTGGTGTCGATAATAGTCACAACAGGGAAGCCTTGTGGTGCAAGCTCTCCACTGCTCAATAGAACCTGAGAGACTTCGCCATTAAACCAGCTGTGGATCTGTGTGTCTTTTGCGTAAGCTTCAACTTCCGCTACCGCACCCGCTGCCATTAACGCTTTTTGAGCGGCGGCCACTTTGGTTTCGTCACGAGCACCTTCTTGCGCTAATTGATACATTTGGAACGCAGCGCTTTCGGTGTACTTCGCCGCTTGCCACTGTGTTTTGGCTTCATCGCGTTTTTGCTCGGCAACCACACCATCGTTGTAAAGGTTGTTTACACGTTGGTAGGTTTTGTCCATCAGATCGGCAGCTGCTTTGGCTTTCAACCATTGGTCTTTAGCCGCTTGGATCTGTTGAGTACGCGCGCCATTCTCTGCTTCTTGTGCTAATGCACCAGCGGCTTTCTGACCAGCTTTTGCTTGCTCTAGCTTCGCATCAATCTCAGGGCTTAGTAGAGAGAAGATCAATTCGCCTTTTTCAACTGAATCACCTTTACGCACGAATATTTCATCAATTCTGCCAGGTACTTTCGATGAAATGCTGTATTGCTGCGCATCGATTTGACCCTGAAGCTTAACAGGCTGTGGTTGATAAGCTTGGTAGAAACTGTATCCGACCCAGCCAATAACGCCGATACCAACTAAAGATAGAAGAAGGGGCTTAATAGGTTTCATGAATTATCCTTTTGACTGGCTATCGGTGTCTGTTTTTGAGTCGAAATCAGACGGAACAGAAGAGGTTAAGTAACTTGAGTAAGCATTCATCTCGCTAGTTAGCGCTAACAGCTTGTTGAGAGAGATTAGGTATTTGAAGCGAGCAGCAGATTGCTGGGTTTTAATACTCGCAAGATAGAGTTCTGCATCAACCACTTCTAATGAGTTAGAGAGACCTTGTGTGAAGGCTTTTTTACGAAGCAATAGATTTTCCTGAGCCAAAGACAAGCTAGAGTTTAGGCCTTGAACCTCTTCAATCGCTTGGTTTGCTTCAAGGTAAGTCTTTTGTACCAACACGGTTAAGTCTTGCTTAGCTTGTGATTTAAGGAATTGAACCTGTGATACGGCACTGTGAGCGGCGGCGACTTTGTCGGAACGGCCTGAAGTGTCAAGCAGTGGCACATTCACACCGATGCCAACCAGCCAATCGGGTTTCATTTCACTGGCTAGAGAGTCATCTTCATACAGGCTGTAATCACCATAAAGATAAACTTCTGGGTAGTATTTACCTTTCTCGGCTTTAATTAAGCTGCTTGCTTGTTTCTCTTTTGCATCAAGAATCTTAAGGCCGGGATAGGTCATGAGTGTCTGGTCAATGAACACGTCCATATGAGGCAGGTTCTTATTGATAAACAGTTGTTCAGAGGGTTCTACACTTTCACTCTGACCAAGGATCTGAGTCAACGCCAATTGAGCAATTTTAAGATCGTTCTGAGCTTTCGTACGCTCTACAATCGCTTTATCTAAAGAAGCATCGGCTTGTAGGCGTTCTACTCGGGCGATTTGACCTTGCTGTTCAAGCTTGATGGCGAAATCTCGATGTTGAGTTAAGCCTGCTTCAACGGCTTGACGCGTTCTCACGACGTCTTCCGCTAAGATCACCGAGAAGTAATACTTACTTAAGTCTTCGTAGCGAGCTTGTTTCTCCATTAAGAGTTGGCTTTGCGCTTCTTCACTTTTACCTTCAGCTGCTGTTTGTGCTGCGGTAATTCGACCACCTGTAAAAATGGGCCACACTGCGCGAATAGAAGAGCTGAAGATATCTTGCTCGGTAATCGTTGAGGTAACACCACCTAACTGAGCTAAGAAGGGAGCAAGTGCTGGATCTACGCCGCTTAAGCTGTCGGCAAACTGTTCACCATTGATAGTTACGTCACTATCAAGGTGCGTGTAGTTAGCCCCTAAGGTAATAGAAGGTAGATTAAGGCTACTTGTTGAGTTCTGAAGGTGTTGATAACGTTCAACGTTGGCTTGTTGAGCTGCAAGTGAGTTGTTGTTTTCTTGCAATATTTGCCACGCTTCAGAAAAAGTGAGCGGAGCTGCGTAGCCTGGCGAAGCGATAGTGCCGAGAAGCATACTGGCGATCGCAAGGTATCGGAATTTTGGTTTGGTCATCTGCATTAAATACCAATTAGAGTATTAACTCTAATGTTAACAGGGCGATAGTCATTTGTCTTGGATAGATTGTCTCATATGAATAGAAACTCTCATAACTCGTTAATCAAGTGTAAATAAGATTGAGTGACGTGAATATCAAAGATAAATGAAACTTAAAAAGCACGCAGAAGCGTGCTCTTTAAGTTCAGTATAGAAGTGTTTTTACAAAATGAAGTGGCTTATTTAAAGCTAGGACAATGGTGATCGGCGCGCCATACCAATTGTCTTGAACCTTGCATTGTTTGTAATAAATCTCTACCTGACATTTGCGGGAATGCTAACAATACCTTGAGATCGAGTGGGGAGGTACCATCTTTCTCATAGGCTCTTACGTGAGTAAAAGTCGATTGTAAGTGTTTGAACAGCATAGTCTTAGTAAGACAAATTCCAAAGTTATCGCGTTTCATTGCCTTGTTTCCTTTTCAACAATGTTTATACGTTATGTTTGTTATCCTGTTTCTATTGGACGTTGCCACTGATCGATACTTCCTGCTCATCAATGCTTTATTATTGGGTGCTGCTTTTATCAGTCACCTCTTCGTTGTCTGGCTAGCCGAGTTTGAAATAGCGATAGATGAATATGGGAGAATACTTAATCCGTTTGTCCATCATTCGTAACGGCGAACGAGTAACTTTTACTTATCGATACGTCCAGCGAGTGAAGAGTTGTTGCCTTTCTGTTAACCAAAAATCCGGTTTAAAGCGCAGTCTTAAAATTGCAACGTATAGCTTGGCAACAATAAACTCCTTCATATGCAACCATTATAATTGTATTTATTTTAAACAACCTAAAAAACACCTAAAAGCCTAGTGATCTAGCTCAATATTTATTCGTTTATTTTGGTTTTTAAGCTAATCCGTTCTAAAAGTGAACGATTAATCGAGATGAACAACGTAAAGGATTATCAATTAACAATCTGCTCAATTATTTAGTTGAGTAGCAGTCACAAATTCACGTCCCTAGAAAGGTCATGCGATTAACTTGGTGTTAACATTGATCGTCTAACACTAGGGACGGTGGAATATGAAATGGAGCAGTATCAGTTTCCGTAAAAGGTTACTGATTATCATGACGGTCACTGGCCTCGTTGAACTTTTGATTCTTGCAGCGGCTGGTTTTTACTACATCAAACAATCTCAAGAACAAGAGATGGGTTTGAAAGCGTTAGGTGTTGCTGAATTTCTATCTGAATCGCCACTTGTCACCAGCATTATTCAAGAAAATGGAACGTTGGACCCTAATGGCGTTCCCTACGTTTTGTCTGAAGAAACCCAAGTTAAATTTCGTAACCTTACTCAGCTCATTGGCGCGGCGTTTATCGTTGTTGGAGATGATAAAGGTATCCGCCTGATTCACCCTTACGATGA
Organism: Vibrio sp. 10N.286.48.C11; assembly: GCF_041469805.1. Classification (NCBI taxonomy): domain Bacteria; kingdom Pseudomonadati; phylum Pseudomonadota; class Gammaproteobacteria; order Vibrionales; family Vibrionaceae; genus Vibrio; species Vibrio sp. 10N.286.48.C11. The sequence goes on from NZ_JBFRLK010000063.1 coordinate 18,441, forward strand.
CAGGCTCGGTAAACCCATGCGTGGTGGCGATAACCAAAAAGCATTGGTATTGGGCGAGTCTTATGTGTCGACCGCCAAGGGATCGCTGGGTTTCTCAGTTCGTGGTAAATCCGCGGTAAAAGACACTCAAGGTACCGTTATTGGGGTGGTGTCAGTTGGTTACTTACTGGATTCTTTACAAGATCGAATCGAACCTTATTTAGCCTTTTTGATTGTGATGGCGTTGCTGGTGGTTGCGGTCAACGCTTTGATTTCGAGTTATGTATCTCGCCGTTTTCAACGCGCTATTTTAGGCTTTGAACCTGAAGAGATAGGCCGACTGTATGTTGAGCTAGATGTAACCATGAGTACCGTGAAAGAGGGCATTCTGAGCATCGATAAGCACGGCATTTTACGTTCTATTAATAAAAGTGCCTGCGATATTTTATCGATAGACAGGGATAAAGCACTCAACCAACAGCGCCTTTCTGATGTATTGCCAGGCAGTGATTTAGAACAACTGCTATCAACGGGCGACACTGACCACGATGTTGAATTGTATTTGAACAATAAGCGAATTATTGCCAACCGCAGCCCGATTATAGTGGCTGGTGAGGTGGTCGGGGCGGTATCGAGTTTCCGATTACGCGATGAAATCAACGATTTAACAGACCAGCTCTCACAAACCAAAGAATATGCAGATCTACTGCGTTCACAAACCCATGAGCATCAAAACAAGCTCAACACCATTAGCGGCTTGATCCAGATGGGCGAGTTGGATTCAGTACAGCAACTGATTGGCCAAGAAACCGCGCACTATCAAAGCTTGATCGAGTTCTTGCGTGAAACCGTTAAAGACCCGCTCATTGCAGGTATGCTCCTTGGGAAGACGGAGCGCGCGCGAGAAATTGGTTTAGAGCTTAAAGTTGAAGAAGGCTCAAGGCTTGAAGCTCTGCCTAGCTGGTTAAACGCGGATGACGTTGTCACAATTCTTGGCAACCTGATTGATAACGCCTTTGACGCCACCATGACGGCGATTAAGCAAGAGGGTCAAATTGCGCCAGCGCGTCGGGTTATTGAAGTTTCAATCAGTGATTTTGGTAATGAAATTATCGTAGAAGTAGAAGACAAAGGGTGTGGTTTGCCGAAAGAGTTGGCAACCAAAGCACTTACCGAAAAAGGCGTATCGAGCAAAGCGAAGCAAAATCGTGGTGTGGGTTTGTATCTGATAAAGCAGTTGGCAGACCGATATCAAGGGCAGCTTGAAATGGTCGACAACCACGATTTTGGCACGCGAATGACGGTTTATCTGCCAAAAGAAGAACAATAATAATTAAGCACGAAGCGATCTTATGAAGATCATCGTGACGGAAAAAGCATGGTTAAAGGAAGAACATAAATGAACGCAATCACGAGAGTCATGGTCATTGAGGATGATATTGCGATTGCAGAGCTACACCATCGTTATTTAGAACAGATGGGTGGCTTTGACGTGCTCGGCATTGCCACCACACAGTCTGAAGCGCTGATGCAACTGGACATCTTAAAACCGGATTTGGTGTTATTGGATGTGTATCTGCCGGACGGTTGTGGGCTCGATATTCTTAATCACGTAAGAGGGAGCAATCAAGGCTGCGATGTTATCTTGATTACTGCTGCTCGAGATGTGGATACGCTGCAGCAAGCAATGCGTGGTGGAGTGGTCGATTATCTATTGAAACCAGTGATGTTCCCTCGCTTGGAAGCGGCACTGAAAAAGTATCAATCTCAACAGCAAGAGTTTGAAAGTGTGTCGGATTTGAATCAAGGTTTGGTTGATAAGATGCTGCAAGCCAATGCCAAAGCGGACTCTGGAAAAGTATCCACCTTACCCAAAGGCATTGATGGCGTAACGTTGGATAAGATCAGAGCCATTTTTCAGCAAGCTGATGCCGTGAATATTACCGCCGATGAAGCCGGAGAACGAATTGGTGCTAGCCGAACCACCGCCAGACGCTATTTAGAATTTTTGATTACCACTGGTGAGTTAGTCGCGGACTTAAATTACGGTACCGTAGGTCGCCCGGAGCGCTGCTACAACAAAGCGCAAAGATAAACACGACACCATCAAGATAAATATAAAGCCAGTTGAATAAGCTGGTTTTACCTTTCTCTCCCTTTCTCATTGCTCACTCCACCGACCAGATACCGTTCTTTCTTGACTACACTGTTTGAGAATGCCGATTTGCATCTCCCTCGGATCAAATGAATGGAACTATCGATTAGAATTTGTTCGAAATGAGTCAATATTTAATCGATTGCTTTCACAGTGGTTGATGTAAATCAAATAGTCATAGACAATACTGTCCCGAATAGAGGTGATAGCTTTCACCCTCGTTTACCAAACGCATTCTCAAATTTAATAGGTGCTTACTATTGATGTAATAGTTAAGACCTATTATCTATTTTCGTATGTCGCTGATACCTTTGGCGAATACTAAAAACCTTGTTTTTATAGGAAAGATGATGGTAATACCTGAAAACAGCAGCATCGTTATTTTTGGTGCGTCGGGAGATCTAACTTACCGCAAGTTAATTCCTGCTCTATACCACCTGTATGCTAGCAATCAACTACCAGAATCCTTTGCGATTCTTGGAGTGAGCCGTACTGAGTACAGCGATGAGTCTTACCGTGAGAAGCTGAAGAAGTCTCTTCAGGAAATGGAAAAAACTGAACCTGAGACGCTGAATGCATTTATTGAACATCTGCATTACCAAGCGATCAACACTTCAGATGTAGACGACTATGCTCGTTTAGCACAACGTCTAGACAAGCTTGAGCAAGACTACCAATTCGAAAACCATAACACTCTGTTCTACTTGGCAACGCCGCCAAGCCTATACGGTGTTATCCCAGCAAACCTTGCTGCGCATGGCCTTAACGATGAATCGAACGGCTGGCGTCGTCTGATCATCGAAAAACCATTTGGTTACGACTTAGCATCAGCTCAAGCGTTGGATGAAGAGATCCATCATCACTTCCAAGAACACCAGATCTACCGTATCGACCATTACCTTGGTAAAGAGACGGTTCAAAACCTTCTAGTGCTTCGTTTCTCAAACGCGATGTTTGAACCACTGTGGAACCGTAACTTCATTGAATACGTTGAAATCACAGGTGCTGAGTTCCTTGGCGTTGAAGAGCGTGGCGGATACTACGACGGTTCTGGTGCAGTTCGTGACATGTTCCAAAACCACCTGCTACAAGTGTTAGCGATGGTTGGTATGGAGCCACCTGCTCAAATCAATGCTGATTCTATTCGTGACGAAGTGGTTAAAGTACTTCAGTGTCTGAAACCTCTTGAGGAAGATGACCTACGTAAAGATCTCGTTCTTGGTCAGTACACAGCTTCAGACGTTCGCGGCCAGCACTTGCTTGGTTATCGTGAAGAGCCGGGTGTAGCAGACGATTCTCGTACTGAAACGTACATTGGTCTTAAAGCGCACATCAATAACTGGCGCTGGAATGGTGTTCCTTTCTACGTTCGTACAGGTAAACGCTTACCAACGCGAGTAACGGAAATCGTGATTCACTTTAAGAACACGCCACACCCAGTATTTGGTCAAGATGCACCAGAGAACAAACTGATTATCCGTATCCAACCGGACGAAGGTATTCAGATGAGCTTTGGCTTGAAAGAGCCGGGCGCAGGCTTCAAAGCAAAAGAAGTGAAAATGAACTTCTCTTACTCTGACTTGCCTGAAACTCAAATGCTAACGGCTTATGAGCGTCTTCTTCTTGATGCACTAAACGGTGATGCAACTCTGTTTGCACGTACCGATGCAGTAGAAGCGTGTTGGAAGTACGTTCAACCAATCTTAGACTTCAAGCAAGATCCTCAAGCACTGTTTGGCTATGCTTGTGGTACTTGGGGCCCACAGGAAGCGGATGAACTTCTGCAACGTGATGGCCGCGCATGGCGTTTCCCATGCAAAAACTTAACAGACACGGATTACTGCGAACTATGATCAATCACAAGATCTTTGCAACGCCAGAATTGGTTGTTGAAACTCTAGCAAACGAAATGAAAGCGTACAGCGAGAAGGGTAAACCTGTTCACATTTCATTGTCTGGTGGCAGCACGCCAAAAATGCTTTTCAAGCTTCTAGCTCAAGCACCATACGCAGAAGGTATTCAATGGAATAACCTTCACTTCTGGTGGGGCGACGAACGTTGCGTGGCACCAGACGACGCTGAAAGCAACTTCGGTGAAGCAAACGCGCTCTTATTTTCAAAACTAAAAGAGTTTACTCAAGTGAACCTTCCTGCTGAAAACATCCACCGCATCCGTGGTGAAGATGAACCTAAAGCAGAAGCAGAGCGTTTCGCAAAAGAGATGGCAGACGTAATCCCAACAGAAAACGGCACGCCAGTTTTCGATTGGATTCTGCTAGGTGTTGGCGCTGATGGCCACACAGCTTCACTATTCCCGGGTGCAACCAACTACCAAGATGAGAACCTGTCTGTACTGGCTTCTCACCCTGAGTCTGGTCAAATCCGTGTTTCTAAAACCGCAAAAGTTTTAGAAGCAGCAAAACGAATCAGCTACCTAGTACTGGGTGCAGGTAAAGTTGAGATTGTTAAAGAAATTCATACTACTCCTGCTTCAGAACTGCCTTACCCGGCAGCGAAAATCCAGTCTAAAACTGGCGAGACAGAGTGGTTCCTAGATTCAAATGCAGCAAGTGCTATCGCATAAGTGCGAATAGCCGCAAGGAGATATAAATAATGAAAGGTGATATCGGTGTAATTGGCCTAGCAGTAATGGGTCAGAACCTTATCCTAAACATGAACGACCACGGCTTCAAAGTTGTGGCTCACAACCGTACTGCTGCGAAAGTAGACGAGTTCCTAGAAGGCCCAGCTAAAGGTACTAACATTGTTGGTGCTTACTCTCTAGAAGAGCTAGTTGAAAAGCTAGAAGCGCCACGTAAAGTGATGCTTATGGTTCGTGCTGGTGACGTTGTAGACACGTTCATCGAAAACCTAATCCCACTTCTAGACGAAGGCGACATCATCATTGATGGTGGTAACACTAACTACCCTGACACTAACCGTCGTGTAGCGCATTGTCGTGAGAAAGGCATCCACTTCATCGGTACTGGTGTATCTGGTGGTGAAGAAGGTGCTCGTTTCGGTCCTTCAATCATGCCAGGTGGCGCGGCTGAAGCTTGGGAAGCGGTTAAGCCAATCTTCCAAGGTATCTCTGCAAAAACTGACGCTGGCGAGCCTTGTTGTGACTGGGTTGGTAACGACGGTGCTGGTCACTTCGTTAAGATGGTACACAACGGCATCGAATACGGTGACATGCAGCTTATCACTGAAGCATACCAGTTCATGAAAGATGGCCTAGGTATGTCTGCTGACGAGATGCAAGCAGTATTTGCTGACTGGAACAAGACTGAGCTAGACAGCTACCTAGTTGAAATCACTGCTGACATCCTTGGCTACAAAGATGAAGACGGTGAAGCGCTAGTTGAGAAGATCCTAGACACTGCAGGCCAAAAAGGTACTGGTAAGTGGACTGGTATCAACGCACTAGACCTAGGTATCCCACTAACTCTAATCTCTGAGTCTGTATTCTCTCGTTGCCTGTCTGCTCTTAAAGACCAACGTGTTGAAGCTGAAGCTTTGTTTGAGAAGACAATCACTCCAGTTGAAGGCGACAAGCAAGAGTGGGTTGATGCACTACGTCAAGCTCTACTGGCTTCTAAGATCATCTCTTACGCTCAAGGTTTCATGCTAATGCGTGAAGCATCAAACGAAAACGGTTGGGACCTAAACTACGGTAACGTAGCACTAATGTGGCGTGGTGGTTGTATCATCCGTTCTGCATTCCTAGGCAACATCCGTGATGCGTACGAAGCAAACCCAGACATCGCGTTCCTAGGTTCTGACGAGTACTTCAAAAACATCCTACAAGGCAGCTTAGTAGCATGGCGTAAAGTAGCAGCGAAATCTCTAGAGTCTGGTATCCCAATGCCATGTACGATTTCTGCGCTATCTTTCCTAGACGGTTACACAACTGCACGTCTACCAGCGAACCTGCTTCAAGCTCAACGTGACTACTTCGGTGCTCACACTTACGAGCGTACTGACCGTCCACGTGGTGAATTCTTCCACACAAACTGGACTGGTACAGGCGGCGATACTGCTTCTACAACTTACGACGTATAATCGTTAGTTAGAATCAGTTAAGAACCTTGTTGTTCTTATTAGCTGTAAACTAGAAAACAAAAGGATGCCAACTGGCATCCTTTTTTGTTGGTTCTGCAAGAGAGTCACAGACAGCAAATTTAATACAACCCGTTAAGCGAGTGCAGCTTGTGGACTTTGCATATCACTGTATTGCTCTCGTATCGACATGAAGTAATCAAGGTTTTGCTTCAGCGCAGAGACGCACTCTGGATCAAACATCAACCCTGTATGCGCTTCAATGTAGTCCATTACCTTAGATGCTGACCATGCGTGTTTATAAGCTCGTTTACTCAGTAAAGCATCGAACACATCCGCTAGCGTTACAATTCTTGCCTCCAGTGGAATCGCTTCTCCAACGAGCGCATCTGGCAACCCTGAGCCATCAAACCGTTCATGATGGTGACGTACAATATTCTTGATGAACTGAACTTCTTCGCTACACATTGAGCTGTGGTGGGAAAGGGCAACCACGTCATCAATCATCTCTTCGCCATATATCGTGTGATTGTTCATGATGTTTCTTTCTTCTTCCGAAAAACGCTCAGTACTGAAGAGCACTTTGTCTGGGATTCGGTACTTCCCTATGTCGTGAAACGGGGCATACAAGCGAATGCGGTGAACGAATTGGTGGGTAATCTCATTGTTACTGTGCGAAAGCGTACGTGCGAGCTGTTCGCTGTATTTTCCCATGCGAATCAGATGCTCTTTGGTTTCAGGATCGCGTGCGTGCCCCATGTTTAGGGCGATGGCTAATGAGGACTGAAAATGTCTCTGGCGTTCGAAGAGTTGCACAAACAGGTTCGAAATCGCTTGGGTGAGGTAGGCGATGTCGCTTTGTATTGTCTGCTTAGCAAAAAAGTCAGTGCATGAGGCGTTGATGAAAACGAACCCAAGGTTACTCTCTTGGTAGTGGATTGGAGTGGTATAGCTACTTTGGTGACCAAGCTCGAGTAGATGAGAGATTTGTTTAGTCGGATTCATCAAAGAGAGGTCATCAACAATTCTTGTTTCCAATGATTCAGCCAGACGACTCAACGCAGAGTTGGGTTTGATCTCCTGTTCGATGTAATGATGCTTGGCGTTTTGGCACAGTGAATCCGATACAAAATAATTCGATGCTTTATTTTCACTGCACAGCACCACGGATAGCCGAGATAATATGGGGTAGTGTTCACGAGCTAGCTAGAAGAGATCATCGACTATGGCGACGATGTCTTTGTCTTGGGCCGCTGCTCTACTGAAATGGGAGTAGTCAAACATGTGGCAAGCCAACCTTTAATTATAATTATGCTACTGTTTAATCGGGTTTTTTACCGTTTCGATATTCAATAAAACCATAGCACTGTGTTATTAAAATGTAATACTGCGTACTGAAAAACTTTAATGTCATCACTAAATATATGGCTTTTGCATACGGTTACCGTAGGTTTTGTTAAGTTAAACCAGTCTCATAATCTTTAAGGGGAAATTTTGTTCACAGAATGTCTTAGTCTGTATAGCGAGCTAAGGTAGGGTATTAAGTGACCAATTCGAAATTAATTTCAAAGATAAATAGGATAACGAGTATGCTTTATGCCATCATAAAGGCATAAATAAGGGCAATGGATGTAATGCCCAAGTGATTGAGCTAGAAATGGTCAGTGATGACGGTGTTCTAGAGTAAATTCAAGGCCTTTAGTTGCCTTGAAAAAGGTAATGTTATGACTGAAGAAGAAAGAATCGAACTGCAACAAAATAACCCGCTACACGGCTTAAAGCTTGAAACCATGATCACTGAATTAGTGGATCATTATGGTTGGGAAATTTTAGATGCGGCAATGCGTATGAACTGCTTTAACACTAAGCCTACAGTGGCAAGCGCAGTTAAATACCTGAAGAAAACCGAATGGGCTCGTGAGAAGGTTGAAAACTTCTACCTTTACCGTTTCAAGCGCATGCCTAAAGCATCGGACATCGAATACCAGATGCCTCCGCGTTCACGTACATTCCGCCATGGGCTAGAGCCTCGTGAGCCGATGGAACTAACGGTTGAGTCTATCCATGCCTCTCAAGCTAAAGCTGCGTCTGCATTTAAAGAGCGCCGTGGCGGTAACGGTCGTAATTTCCGTCGTTAACAAGAAGACGTCGCTAGAAAGAACCGTCGCTAAATAAGGCGTCGGCGATTAGCACGGCTAATTAGATAAGCGAAAAACACAAAAGGAGCCTATGAGCTCCTTTTTTAATTCGTTCGATTTAAACCGTAAATGGCTAAGCTTCGCGGTTCTTTCTTTGATTCTTCCAAAGATCGGTGACATAAACGATTGCACTGATAAGTAAGAATAGCGCTGACACAGAAAACAGAGCGGGCATTTTTAGGATCCACGCGAATGTGGCAGCAAGAAAAGCGACAAAGCAAATGAGTCGACTTGATGACATGACATGACCGAGTTTAATGTTCATAACGCCTCCTAATGAAGTCTCACTTTCGACAGGAGAAGTATCCCACCCTTGGAAAAATAAAGGCTAAAAAACAGTCTAAATTGTTATCAAATTTACTAATTAAAGGACTCGTCTCACACATATCGACACGGTTATTTTATAAGTAATAAAATAGCGAGATAGGTAATGCGAGAGTCAGCTTTCCCGCTGTGTTTTCCAGTTAGAATTAGATTCAGTTTCGGGTTTAATTAGTGTCAAACCGACTTAGCATAAAACCTAGTTATTATAGAAAAAGTAAGCGGTGATTAAGAAACTCGCGATGATCACTGTATTACGAACATATTGTTGTGGGATGCGGCGAGAGACTTTTGCTGAATAATAACCACCAACCAATGTACCCAATAATACAGCCATGCCAGACGGCCAATTAATCGAACCATTTACGATAAAAAACACGATCGCTGCGAGGGAAGCACACGCGGACACGAGCAGTTTGATGCCATTCATCACGTTGATGTTGGTGTAACCAGCCAGCGCCAAATAGCTCAATGTCACAATGCCCAAACCTGCATTAAAATACCCACCGTAGATACAGACAATCAAAAGTAATAAAGCGGAAAAGAATGCGCCTGCGCTAGTGGCGTGCTTATGTTTTGCTGTAGCTTGTTTAAGCCATTTATTGAGCGTGCCGCCAAACGTGAAAAGCAGAGCAGCATACAGCAACAGCCAAGGGACAGATTGAGTGAACAGAGCTTCTGGTGTGTGCAGCAGTAAAAATGCCCCGATACCACCGCCAATCACACATAAAGCTATAGTCAGTTTTAGCTGCTTAGTACCAGATTGAATTTCGTGGCGCAGAGCGTAGGCTCCGCTAATGTATCCAGCACACGAAGCAAAGGTATTGGTCGCGTTGGCTGCTATTGGTGGAACGCCAGCAAATAACAAAGCAGGGAAAGTGATGAAGCTGCCGCCACCCGCAATGGAGTTAAGCACACCGCCAACCACCCCTGATAAGAATAGAATCAACCAATCCATAGTTTTAGAATCCAATACGTTAACTAACTGGTTACCTTACTTGAATTTGTTATGAATATCAGCGCCATGTGTGTTGTAAAGATAGGTTTGTGAGTTTGCTACCATCTTTAACCGCTGGTTTTAATTGAGGCTTTAAATGAAAAAAGGAGCCAATGGCTCCTTTCGTTGAGGTTTAGTTGATTCGATAAAGCTTTACACTTCTACTGGCTTCGCTCTAAAACTCTTAAATAGTTTCACTAGAATCGGGCTAGACAGCACCAATACCGCCAGAATAGTGAAGGTCATCGTAATAGGGCGTTCCCATAAGAAGTTCAACTCACCATCGCTGATCATCAATGCTCGTCTTAAGTTCTCTTCCATCAAGCCGCCCAATATGAAGCCTAACAGTAATGGTGCCAATGGGAAGTTGGCTAGCCTTAATGCTATCGCAGCCATCGCTACCAGTAGCATCACAAATACGTCCATCGTGTTGAATGACACCAAGTACACGCCAGTGATTGAGAAGAAGATAATCATTGGCAGTAGAACCGTTCTAGGTACCGCTAGCAGTTTAGAAATATAAGGGATTAAAGGCAGGTTTAAGATAACCAGTACGATGTTGCCAAAGTACATAGAAATGATCACTGACCAAAATACATCTGGGTGTTCAACGAACAAGCGAGGACCAGGCTGAATACCGTAGGCAATCAATGCACCAAGCATAATCGCAGTTGTACCAGAGCCCGGAATACCCAGCGTTAGTAGCGGAACGAATGAACCACTTGAAGCGGCGTTGTTTGCTGATTCAGGAGCAACAAGACCACGGATACTGCCTTTACCGAACTCTTTCTGCTTGTCTTTTGGCGCGAGGCTACGCTCCATACCGTAGCTTAGGAATGCCGCAATAGTGGCACCTGCGCCCGGTAGAACACCGGTAAAGAAACCGAGAATAGAAGATCGAATTGAAACTGGTGCCACTTCTTTGAACTCTTCTTTGGTGACCTTCATGCTACCAATATCCGACATCTTTTGGCTTTCTTCCGCGCTGGTGTCTTGCTCTGGTTTTAGAATACCCATCAAGGTTTCACCCAGTGCGAATGTTGCCATCGCTAATAATAGGAAGCTAAAGCCATCCATCAGATCCGTAAGGCCAAAAGTGAACCGTTCAACGCCAACACCTTTGTCGATACCTACAGTTGATAGCATCAAACCAAGAATAGTCATCATCCATGCCTTGATTACCTGACCTGGGCCCGCAAACGCCGCTACTGCCGATAAACCTAATAGCATCAACGCAAAGTAGTCTGAAGACTGGAAGCTCAGTGACACGCTTGCTAGAGCCGGTGCGGCAATCAAAAGCATGATTGCTGACAGCGTACCGCCAGTGAAAGAAGAGTAAGCCGCGAGAGCAAGTGCTTTACCTGCTTGGCCTTTTTGAGCCATCGGGTAGCCGTCAAACGCGGTTACTACCGTTGAAGAACAACCCGGAGCATTGATTAAGATGGATGACGTGGAGCCACCAAATACAGCGCCGTAATACACACCAGCCATCAAGATTAGGCCAGAAGAAGGGTCTAGGCCGTATGTAATAGGGATCATCAACGCGATTGCTGAAATTGGACCTAACCCCGGTAGCATACCGATGAAGGTACCCACGAAACAGCCCACAATTACCATCATGATGTTCATTGGCATCACAGCGGTAGAAAGTCCTTGTAAAATTCCGTCTAACATAATGTTATCCCTACCAAAGAGTGAAGATTAAACCAGGCTCTAGGTAGATATCTAAGCCTTGAGTTAATAAAAGAAAGAACGCGATAACGAAAGGAAACGACGCGCCAAATAAGACAGCTTTGCGGCGCTCACCCAGTAGGTAAAAGCCTGCAAGTAAGAAGAAGCTGGTTGCTAAAACAAAGCCAAGATAAGTCAGTCCAACACCGTACAGAGCCATTAACACCAAGAAGCCAATAAGCAGTTTCCAGTTCAGCGGCTTAGTGTCGCATGTAACTTTTTTATCCGGCTGTCCGGTTATAAGCAGGATCAACGAAAGGCCAATGCCGATAAACGTTAGCAGGATAGGTAAGGTTCTTGCTGTGAAGGGTTCGTACTCGTCACCGGGGAACAGAGGAATCAGCGTGGTTTGGTAGCCATAGCATAAACATGCAAGCATAAAGAGCATGGCTCCGATGCGATCCTTCGAAAGCAAAGATTCCTTACTCAGAAATTTGGTTGGTAAGTCCGACATATCCAACTCCATTTGGGGTGGTATAAAAAGTAAAAAAGCCGTACATGAGCGAGTCAATGAATGTCTGGGATCACTAACCAAAGGTAAGCGAATTACGGTACTGGTTTATCAGCCACTTGCGTTTACAACGAATCGGCAAGCGTTAGTAATACGTCTACGAATAAACAAAGGAGTTTGAAGTTAACTCATGCACGGCGAAACAAGGAAAGAGTAAGAGGGCACATAAGCCCTCTATGGTTGTTGGTTATTTCAAGAAACCAAGCTCACGCATTAGGTCGCCCATCTGTTTTTCTTGATCTTCTAGGAAGGCGTAAAAATCTTTGTCAGCTTTGTAGTTGTCGATCCAACCGTTACGGTCACGAACCACTTGCCACTCATCGGTTTTGTACATTTTGCCAAGCGCTACATTCCACTCGTCGATCTTCGCTTGGCTTGTGCCAGGTGCTGCAAAGAAACCACGCCAGTTAGCGAATACGGTTTCGTTGCCGTACTCAGTCAGTGTTGGGATATTAGGTGCCGCATCAAGACGTTTTGGTGCCGTTACTGCCAATACTTTTACTTGGCCTGATTTAGACATCTCTAGCACTTCACCAAGGCCTGTCGAAAGCAGTTGTGTTTCGCCAGATAATAGAGCCGCCATTGCTTTACCGCCAGCATCGTAGGCAATGTAACGTACTTTTTTAGCATCAAAACCTTCGCCTTTGAACGCTGCCGCAACCACAAGGTGGTCCATGCTGCCACGAGCTGAACCACCAGCAATTTTCACTTTACGTGGGTTGGTTTCGAATTCTTTAACGACGTCTTCCCAAGTGTTGTACTTAGAATCCGCAGACGCGACGATTGCACCGTAATCGGCAATGGTTGCTGCTACAGGAGTTAGGTCGCGGAATGATTGTGGGAAGATCCCCGTTAGTGAACGAACAACGATAGGCGTTGAGTTCACCATTAGCGTGTCTTCTTGGCGTTGAGCCGTCTCGATTAGGTGAGCAATCGCTTTACCGCCGCCACCACCAGAAAGGTTTTGGAAAGAGACATTTTCTACGATGTCTGATTTCACCAATACATCACCCGTACCACGAGCTGTCATATCCCAACCGCCACCAGCGCCGCCAGGGATTAGGAAGTGGATTTTTTCTACGTCAGCAGCAAAAGTGTTGAAAGAAAAGGTTGCTGCGATAATAGAAGCCGCAAGAGTAGGTTTCAGTGCCTTGAACATGGTTCACGTTCCTTATGTAGGGGATCTCTTCAATGGAGAGAAACTTATGTTTTATATCCAGCTACTAAATACACGAATAGGGTATTGCTTAGTAGATGACGTTAAAGTTAACGGTGTGTTAACGAAATGTCTGTAATGCGGCGATATTGAGAATAAAGAACATTGGATTAATATTGTTCATAAAGTTCACGGGGACGTGGCTGTAGGATTCTTCTAGCAATAATAACTAGGTTTTTCTTGAGTTTATGTGAACATTTTTTTGATTGTTGGTCGCTTTATACTGCTGTGTATCATTAAAGAGGGTACTTATTGCGACACAAAGAGTGATATGGAGAGGCGCTCTTTAATATATAGAATAATATGTTGCTAGGTGTGCAGTGCTACTGTAATAATATGATTATAGCTGGCACGTTACATTTCTGAGCTAGTGGTTATTCAAGGATCGAATAATGACAGACAAAAAAATTTCGTTACGATTTACTGTTGGAGGAATGTTTTTACTCGCGACATTTCTTACCGCTGTTGTTGCGGTTTCACTGCAATATTACTTCAGTAAAAAAATGGCGACTGAGAATACCCTATCAAAGTTGACGATGGTGTCCCAAGAGCTGAGTAACTATATCGGCGCGGTTGATTCTGACGCAGCCAATACCGCGCGTTTACTTTCTTCAGTGAAACGTTCTATAAGTAACAAAATATCGAAAGAAGAGTCGCGTACTATTCTTTCAGAAGCAATTAAAGATAACCCTCTCTTTTATAGTATTTACATTGGCTCGTCTAATGAAAACTTCTTCCAAATTATTAATCTAGAATCTGCCCCTGTCGTTAGAGAAAAAATCGGTGCACAACAAAAGGACCGTTGGGTTGTGGTTGAGATTCATAATATAGGGGAGGAGCGCGTCCGTACGACGAAATATTTTGACCAAGAGTTTACGCTAAGAAACTCAACTACGGAGCAGAGCAACTACCTTCCAACAACCAGGCCTTGGTATGTTTCTGCCAATGTTCAGTCGGTCGAAAAAACTCAGCCATATCTTTTCCAGCATTTACAAATTACCGGGCAAACTTATTCTTTAGCGTTTGATTCGAAAATCGAATCTGAAGTTCAACATGTGATTGGTATTGATATTGTGTTGTCTTCTTTAGCTAGCAAACTATCAGGTACGGCGCTTGGCTTAGCAGAAGACAGTAAGGTTGAGTCTTTCTTATATTCGAAATCGGGTAATATTATTGCGTCTAACCTCAAGGTTAACAATCAGGAATCGGAGTTTGATGTATCAACATTGATGCTATCGTCTGAGCAGCAAGCCTTGATTAACGATACCCCTCCGCTGTTAGTGTCTAATCAAAATGATTGGGGGCCGATGGACTTTTCAGTGGCGGGAAAACCAAACGGCTATGCGATAGACCTTCTTAAAATGATTGGTGAGATGACAGGGATCAGGTTTGAATTTGTTAATGGTTTCTCTTGGGGCGAGCTTGTCAGTAAGTTTCAAGAAGGAAGTATTGATGGCCTGCAATCGGTTCAACATTATAAAAATAATGGCATAGATGGCCTATACACGACTCCAATTTATGAATTGCCATTTTCTATCGTGACAAGGGTCGGCGCGAAGGTTGTCACTAATTATGCCGAGCTTGAGGGTAAAAAAGTTGCCATTTTATCTGGGTGGTCAATTATTCCTAAGTTGAGAGAGGATTTTCCGAACATTGATTTAGTTGAATTTGAAAACCTAGAGTCTGCATTTAATTCAATTGAAAGCGAAGAGAACTTTGCTTTCTTAGAAGCAGAACCCGTACTCTCGTTTGCATTAGATAGGTTTTTCCAGCCAGGCCTTGTTGTCAATGGGACTCTAGAAGATCTAAAACAGAACTACTCAAACCAATTCCATTTGGTGCTGCAGAGCAAGCATAAACAATTGCTCCCAATCATTGATCAAGCTATCAGTAAGTTAAGTGGTGAACAACTTGATGCCTTAGCGAAAAAGTGGCTGCATGATACCGGCTTTAATACGAATACGACGGTTCCTTATACTGAACTTTATGATTTGACTAAGGAAGCAACGGTTGAAGGCAGTATGGTAAGGGTAGAGTTGAATGGCGAGATCAAGCATCTCTATTTAAAGAAAATAGACACGGGCGAACACTACTCTGAGTATTTTGCGGTATTGATTCCCGAATCTGAAGTCTTCAGTACAGTCAATAAACGTCTAGCAACCTCTGTTGGTGTAACGGTGTTACTGATGAGTTTGACGTTGCCTATTGCTTGGGTTTTTGGTGCGCCGATAGTGCATCCAATTCGCCAATTAGAGGAAGAGACTCATAAGGTTAAGCTGCGTGATTATGACAACGTGACAATTCTTGATACTCGAATCAAAGAAGTGTGGGAATTATCTGTTGCTGTAAAAGATATGGCTATGGAGATTAAACGACATGAACAGATGCAAGAGGCGTTTGTTGAGTCGTTTATCAAGCTCATCGCTCAAGCGATCGATGATAAGTCCGCTTATACGGCAGGGCATTGTAATCGTGTACCAGAACTCGGCTTGATGCTGGCTGACGCGGCGGAACAATCGCAGTCTGAGCACTTCAAAGACTTTGAGTTTAAAAATGATGACGAACGCCGTGAGTTTAGAATTGCGGCTTGGCTTCATGATTGTGGCAAGATCACGACACCGGAACACATCGTCGATAAAGGTACGAAGTTAGAAGCGAACTACAACCGAATCCACGAGGTGAGAACTCGATTTGAAGTACTTTGGCGTGATGCGGAAATCACCGCTTTGAGAAAACAACTTGATGGTACGCTATCAACGCAACTGATAGCCGATGAACTTACGGCAACGAAGCAGCAGCTACAAGATGACTTTGCCTTTATCGCTACGTCGAACGTTGGTGGTGAGTTCATGAGTGATGACAAAGTCACTCGTATTCGCTCGATAGCTGAGACGACCTGGACGCGTCACTTTGATGATCAACTTGGTCTATCACCGATAGAGGCAATGAATCGAGAGCCGAGTTCAAGTTTACCAGCCACAGAACCACTTTTGAGTGATAAGCCAGAGCACATAGTGAAAAGAGATAGGCCGTTAGAATTTGACCCGAAACATCAAATTAAAATGGATGTGCCTGAGCACTTATACAACCTAGGCGAAGTCTACAATCTGAGTATTGCACGCGGTACATTGACTGCTGAAGATAGATTTAAGATAAACGAGCACATGCTTGGCACGATTAAGATGCTTGAGAACCTGCCATTCCCGAAAGAGCTAAGTCGTGTTCCTCGCTACGCTTCAACTCACCATGAAACACTTAAAGGTACAGGGTATCCAAGGAAGCTGACTGGTGATGACCTCTCAATCCCAGAACGTATTCTGGTGATCTCTGATATTTTTGAGGCATTAACCGCTGCAGATAGGCCTTATAAGAAGGCTAAGCCAATCAGTGTTGCTGTCGACATCATGTATAAAATGGCATTGGACGAGCATCTCGATATCGAACTGTTTAGATTGTTCTTAACCAGCGGCACTCACCTGCGTTATGCAGAAGAGTATCTGAAGCCGGAACAAATTGATTTCGTTGATATCAGCAAATACCTAGATGTTACTCGTCAGATTGCTTGAGTAAAGGTGGCTTGTTAGAACGGGGTCTATGAATGAAAGGCGCACATGAGTGCGCCTTTTTTATATCTGTTTATCGGTGAACAGGTAGATCGACACAAAGTGCTCTGCGTTTGTCAAGTCTGTCTATAAGTTGTCGACACATTGGTTTCGAGTGATTTTAGGGTAGGGAAGGGTTTAGCGGCTCTTTCTTTGCTTAAATCGATAAATAACAAGTGGTTGAATTGTTTTTAGTGTCCTTTTAAGTAAGTTTTTATCGCCTATAGAAAGTACTACCTTAGTCTAAATTGTCGACAATTTGCTTGATTGTCGACAATTTAATCGTGTATTTTATGTTCATGTTATGAAATTGTTGACAGTTAGGGTCGGCAATCAGAAGTGAGCAGCGTGAATATGAATACTGCGATAAAAGATCTCACCTTAAGTGCAAACACGAAAACACGTGTGAGCGACAAAGAAAACACCAAGTCGGAAAATCTGACTGAGTACCTCGTTGAGGCGATTGTTAACGGTGAATTAGCACCGGGCAGTAAGATCTCGGAGCCTGAACTGGCTAAACGCTTCGAGGTAAGTCGAGGTCCATTACGTGAAGCGATAATGCGTGTGGAAGGACTTGGCCTGATAGAACGTATTCCACATGTTGGTGCGCGAGTTATTACTTTTTCTGCAGACAAACTGCTAGAGCTTTACGCGGTGCGAGAGGCATTGGAAGGCATGGCGGCTCGCTTAGCAGCGCGACATATTACACAAGAAGAGCTTATCGGGCTTGAAGGATTATTGTCGACACACTCAAAGCACATCGATGAAGTCGAAGGTTCTTCTTACTTTCATCAACATGGGGATTTTGATTTCCATTACCGCATTATCAAAGCGAGTCGTAACAGCAAACTCATTTCGCTGCTGTGTGATGAGCTTTATCACCTATTACGCATGTATCGCTATCAATCGCCTAGGGCTCAGTCTCGACCAAAAGAGGCGCTCGATGAACACAAATACATCCTACAAGCGATTCGTAATCGTGATGAAGAGCTAGCAGAAATGCTAATGCGACGACACATCTCGGGTAGTCGATTGCTTATAGAACAACAAATTCAATCCAAAGATCTTGATTAAGCGACCATTGGAACCTGTCAGCAGATCAGTGCTGGCGATAATCAAAAGCCGTAAGTCTTAAAGATTAGCTAGAAATAAACAATTAACAGGGAGCGTCATTATGAAGTTATCAGCAGGAGCTAAGTTCCGACAAGCTGTGCAAGACAACGAGCCATTGCAGATCGTCGGTACGGTGAATCCGTATTGCGCGATGATGGCAAAGAACTTAGGGCATCAGGCGATCTATTTGTCGGGTGGAGGTATCGCCAATGCGTCTTATGGTTTGCCTGATTTAGGTATTACGACATTGAACGATGTGTTGGTGGATGTTGAACGTATTACCAACGCGTGTGATCTGCCATTGCTGGTGGATATCGATACGGGATTTGGTGGCGCATTCAATATTGCACGTACCATTCGTGCTATGGAGAAGGCAGGCGCAGCAGCAATCCATATGGAAGACCAAGTGGCCCAGAAACGCTGTGGTCATCGACCAAATAAAGCGATTGTAAGTCAGCAAGAGATGGTCGATAGAGTCAAAGCGGCAACCGATGCTAGAACCGATGACAGCTTTGTGATTATGGCGCGTACGGATGCATTGGCGGTTGAAGGCATTGATAGCGCAATTGAGCGAGCGATAGCTTGTGTTGAAGCGGGCGCAGACATGATCTTCCCTGAGGCGATGAATCAACTCGACCAATACGTGAAGTTCTCGGCAGCTTTGAAATCAGCAACGGGTAAGCATGTGCCTATTCTCGCGAACATAACTGAATTCGGGCAAACGCCACTTTACAACTGTAATGAGTTAGCGCAATCGAGTGTCGACATGGTGCTTTACCCATTGAGTGCGTTCCGTGCGATGAATAAAGCGGCTGAGAATGTTTACAAGCACTTGTTAGTTGAAGGCAATCAGGAAGCTCTGTTGGATTCAATGCAAACCCGTAAAGAGCTTTACGAACACCTTAATTACCACGACTACGAGAACAAGCTTGATCAGTTGTTTTCAAGTGAAGGGTAAACCAGTTTCAATTAATCAAAAATCAACTTAATCCAATAACGTGAAATGGTTAGTCGCCATATCCAGTACCGATGATAAAGATCATCGGACACATAAACAGGCAGCACCAAAGAGTGCAGGCGGCTAACACAGAAAAGGAGTTCACCATGTCTGTATCTTTGAGTGATAAAGCAGCTGTCGAAAAGGCTTCAACAGAAAACCAACAACAAAGCGAAAAACCCGAAATCAAACCAGCTAGCGCACCTGCAATCGGTGGTGCTGGTCTACGTGGCCAAAGTGCGGGAACCACCGCGCTATGTACCGTAGGCCAGTCAGGAACGGGTTTAACTTATCGTGGTTACGATATTACCGACCTTGCTAATCATGCTCAGTTCGAAGAAGTGGCGCATCTGCTACTAAGGGGTCACTTACCCACTGAAAAAGAGCTCGATGATTATAAAATATTGTTGGTTGGTCTGCGCGGCTTGCCTCAACCTTTGAAAGCAGCACTAGAGCTTATCCCAGCAGACGCTCATCCAATGGATGTGATGAGAACGGGTTGTTCAATGTTAGGTAATCTAGAGCAAGAGTCTGACTTCTCCGAGCAACTGCCTGCGACTGAACGAATGCTCGCGCTTTTCCCTGCGATTATTTGTTATTGGTACCGCTTTAGCCATGATGGCGTGCGCATTGACACTGAAGATCAAAGCGAAGCATGTCTGGGTGGTTACTTCTTGAAGATGCTAACGGACAAAGCACCGAGTGAACTGCATAAGAAGGTAATGCACTGTTCGCTAATGCTTTACGCAGAGCATGAGTTTAACGCATCTACTTTTGCTGCCCGTGTCTGTGCATCAACACTGTCAGATATTCATTCGTGCGTTACAGCAGCAATTGGCACACTAAGAGGTCCTTTACATGGCGGTGCGAATGAAGCGGCAATGGAAATGATCCAAGATTGGAAATCCGCTGATGAAGCAGAAACTAACATCATGCAGATGCTTGCTAACAAAGACAAAATCATGGGCTTCGGTCATGCTATTTATCGTGAGAGCGATCCACGAAACGCTCTAATCAAGCGTTGGTCAAAAGAGTTAGCTCAAGAGGTGGGTGATGAACAGCTTTATGCCGTGTCTGAGCGTGTTGAAGCGGTTATGAAGCGAGAGAAAGGGTTGTTCTGTAATGCTGACTTCTTCCATGCATCGGCTTACCACTTCATGGACATCCCAACCAAATTGTTTACTCCTATCTTCGTGATGAGCCGCCTTACTGGTTGGACGGCACACGTATTCGAGCAAAGAGAAAACAATCGCATCATTCGTCCAAGTGCAGACTACACCGGGCCAGAGCATCAAGACTGGCTACCAATCCATTTACGTTAGTCCTCTATATCGAGCCGACTTATATCTCGAGGTGACTTTTCTCTTCATGTGATAAGGCCTCGAGAACCAACGAATAGAATTTAACAGATAATGGTGGATGTATGTCTGATGTAAAACTTGAAAGAAACCAAGAGCTTGATGAAAACAAGTATCGAAAGGTTTTACCGGGAACGGGTTTAGAATATTTCGACGCTTGCGAAGCGGTAGAAGCAATATCCCCGGGCGCTTATAAAACCTTGCCTTATACGTCGCGAGTGTTGGCAGAGCAATTAGTAAGACGCTGTGATCCTGAAACCCTTGAAGACAGCTTAAAACAGATCATTGAACGCAAGAGCAACTTAGATTTTCCTTGGTATCCTGCGCGAGTGGTGTGTCATGACATTCTAGGTCAGACCGCTTTAGTTGATTTAGCTGGCTTACGCGATGCAATTGCCGACCAAGGCGGAGACCCTGCCAAGGTGAACCCAGTGGTCGAAACTCAACTGATTGTTGATCACTCTTTGGCAGTGGAACATGCCGGGTTTGATAACGAAGCATTTGATAAAAACCGCGCGATTGAAGAGCGCAGAAACGAAGACCGTTTTCACTTTATCGAATGGTGTAAAACCGCGTTTAAAAACGTGAGTGTGATTCCTGCGGGTAATGGAATTATGCACCAGATTAACTTGGAGAAAATGTCTCCAGTGATTCAATCTAAAGAAGGAATCGCGTTTCCTGATACCTGTGTCGGCACCGACAGTCATACTCCTCATGTTGACGCTCTGGGTGTTATTGCAATAGGTGTAGGTGGTTTGGAAGCTGAGACTGTGATGCTCGGTCGCCCGTCAATGATGCGTTTGCCTGATATTGTGGGCGTTAAACTGACTGGTCAACGACAAGAAGGGATAACCGCAACGGATATTGTGCTCGCAATAACGGAGTTCCTTCGCAATGAGAGAGTGGTTTCAAGCTATTTGGAATTCTTCGGTGAAGGCGCGCGTGCACTGACCATTGGTGACCGTGCGACTATATCTAACATGACGCCAGAATACGGCGCGACAGCAGGTATGTTCTATATCGATGAACAGACCATACAATACCTAAAGCTGACAGGACGCGAGCCTGAACAGGTTGAGTTAGTTGAGCTATACGCTAAGCAAACTGGCTTATGGGCCGATGATTTAGATTCCGCTCAATACGAACGTGTGCTTGAGTTTGATTTGTCTAAAGTTGAGCGCAACCTTGCAGGGCCATCCAATCCACATCGTCGTTTACCAACCAGTGAACTTGCCAAACAAGGCATCAGCCAAGCTTCTTGGAAAGAGCAACACGCTGAACAATATTCTGATGAACAAATGCCAGATGGTGCCGTGATCATTGCGGCGATTACTTCTTGTACCAATACCAGTAATCCAAGAAACGTGGTCGCCGCGGCATTGGTGGCTAAGAAAGCCAATCAACTTGGATTAGTTCGTAAGCCGTGGGTAAAAACGTCATTCGCGCCGGGCTCTAAAGTTGCCAAGCTCTATCTTGAGTCGGCAGGTTTGCTACCTGAGCTGGAAAAGCTAGGCTTCGGTATCGTCGGCTATGCGTGTACTACCTGTAATGGTATGAGCGGAGCCCTAGATCCTGCTATCCAACAAGAGATCATCGACCGCGACCTGTACTCTACCGCTGTGTTATCGGGGAATCGAAACTTTGATGGTCGAATCCATCCTTATGCCAAACAAGCGTTTTTAGCCTCACCGCCATTGGTGGTTGCTTACGCGTTGGCTGGCACGATTCGCTTTGATATCGAGAAAGACAGCTTAGGCACCGACAACAATGGTAAGCCAATCTACTTAAGTGATTTATGGCCGAGTGATGCCGAGATCGATGCCGTTGTCGGTGAGCACGTTAAGCCTCAGCAATTCCAACAAATCTACGTGAAAATGTTCCAGCCAGACGAGGAACAGGTGACGACTGAACCGCTTTATGACTGGCGACCTCAAAGTACCTATATTCGCAGACCACCTTATTGGGAGGGGGCTTTGGCGGGAGAACGAAGCCTATCTGGTATGAGACCTTTAGCGATTCTGGGTGACAACATCACCACAGATCACTTATCCCCTTCAAATGCGATTCTCGCTTCGAGCGCTGCGGGGGAATACCTCACCAAAATGGAAGTGCCGGAAGAGGACTTTAACTCTTACGCGACCCATCGAGGCGATCACTTAACCGCGCAACGAGCAACATTCGCCAACCCTAAGCTGTTTAACGAAATGGTGAAGGACGTTGGAGAAGTCGTGCAAGGTTCATTGGCAAGAGTTGAACCCGAGGGGCAAGTTACGCGAATGTGGGAAGCGATA
The DNA here is from genome assembly GCF_041469805.1 of Vibrio sp. 10N.286.48.C11. Classification (NCBI taxonomy): domain Bacteria; kingdom Pseudomonadati; phylum Pseudomonadota; class Gammaproteobacteria; order Vibrionales; family Vibrionaceae; genus Vibrio; species Vibrio sp. 10N.286.48.C11. Next base: position 40,969 of record NZ_JBFRLK010000063.1, read on the forward strand.
GAAACCTACATGAACCGTAAACAGCCTTTGATTGTCGTGGCGGGTGCCGATTATGGACAAGGTTCATCACGTGACTGGGCAGCCAAAGGTGTGCGTCTAGCGGGTGTTGAAGTGATTGTTGCCGAAGGCTTTGAACGAATTCACAGAACCAACTTGGTTGGCATGGGTGTTCTGCCTCTTCAATTCAAAGCGGGAACGAATCGCGACACCTTAGAATTGGACGGTACCGAGCTTTACGACGTTTATGGTGACATTCAAGCAGGTTCTGATTTGGCTCTAGTCATCACTCGTAAAAACGGTGAAAAGCTTGATGTTCCTGTGACCTGCCGACTAGACACGGCAGACGAAGTGAATGTGTACAGCGCTGGTGGCGTATTGCAACGTTTCGCCAAAGACTTTCTTGCAAATTAGGAGCTAGTTATGAACATCAAACAGATAAAAGTACCTGCTACCTATATGCGGGGCGGAACAAGCAAAGGTGTCTTTTTCAACTTAAGTGACTTACCTGAAGCTGCGCAAGTTGCCGGAGAAGCTCGAGACGCATTACTTCTGCGCGTGATTGGTAGTCCAGATCCTTATGGCAAACAAACCGACGGCATGGGCGGTGCAACATCCAGTACCAGTAAAACCGTTATTGTTTCGAAAAGCAGTAAAGCCGATCACGATGTTGATTACTTATTCGGCCAAGTAGCAATTGACAAGCCGTTTGTCGATTGGAGCGGTAACTGCGGCAATCTGTCTGCTGCCGTAGGTCCATTTGCTATTCATAGTGGCCTAGTCGACTCGAATCGTATTCCAGAAAACGGTGTGGTCGAGGTGCGAGTATGGCAAGTGAACATAGAGAAAACCATTATTGTTCATGTACCTATCGCTGGTCGCGAAGTTCAAGAGTTAGGTGATTTTGAACTCGACGGTGTGACTTTCCCCGCCGCTGAGATCCAAGTTGATTTTCTAGACCCCGCCGATGCGAGTGGCTCTATGTTCCCAACAGGGAATGTTGTCGATTTTTTAGATGTTCCCGATCTGGGTTGCATCAAAGCGACATACATTAATGCTGGGATACCCACCATTTTTGTTGATGCTGAATCGGTTGGTTACCAAGGCACTGAACTTCAATCAGATATCAATAGTGATACCAAAGCCTTGGCTCTGTTTGAATCCATACGAGCACATGGTGCAGTAGCAATGGGTCTTATTGATTCTTTAGAACAAGCTGAATCACGTCAACATACACCTAAAGTCGCGTTTGTTGCTAAGCCTCAAGCGTACCAAGCTTCCAGTGGTAAATCGGTTGCTGTCGAAGATACTGACCTTCTGGTGCGTGCTTTGTCTATGGGGCAACTGCACCATGCCATGATGGGTACGGCTGCGGTTGCTATTGCTTCAGCGGCAAGTGTTCCTGGCACCTTAGTGAACTTGGCAGCCGGTGAGGGAAGTCGTGATTTCGTGACCTTTGGACACCCGTCAGGAACCTTAAAGGTAGGTGCGAAAGCGCTGCAGGCCGAAAGTGGGTGGAAAATAGAGAGGGCGATTATGAGTCGTAGTGCCCGAGTGATCATGGAAGGTGCCATTCGTGTGCCTTTTCCCAAGTAAAGCGATTGTCGTGAACGGTTAAATGTTCACGAATACAACGCTGAGAAAAGAGTGCACCCAAGTGAAACTGTTAAAAGCTAGTCGCTTGGACTAATGGATAAATCATGGAGGAGGCACTATGTCTGCTACGAATCGAATGACTAGAAAAACAGATTACATCACCGAGTATCAATGGGCGAGGGAAGACCCAAATTCGTTTTGGGAAACACAATCACAAGCGATAGATTGGTTTGAACCACCAAAAACGATATTACAAACTGACGATAACGGTATTGAACGTTGGTTTCCTGATGGGGTGATGAACACTTGCTGGCTCGCGTTGGATTATCATTGTGAAAATGGGCGAGGTGACAATACCGCACTGATTTACGACTCTCCAGTTACAGGAACTCAATCCTCGTACACTTACAATCAATTGCGTAACCAAGTGGCTAAAGTCGCAGGTATGTTAGCCACGCAAGGCGTTACCAAAGGCGATCGTGTGGTGATCTACATGCCAATGATTCCTGAAGCGGCAATGGCAATGCTGGCTTGTGCTCGACTAGGCGCGGTGCATTCGGTGGTGTTTGGTGGGTTTGCTCCTCATGAGCTTGCCGTTCGTATCGAAGATGCTGAACCGAAGGTCTTGATTACTGCATCCTGTGGTGTCGAGATAAATAAAGTCCTGCCATATAAGCCGATGGTCGACAGAGCGATCATGGACAGTCGTTGGAAGCCTGAGAAAGTGGTGGTATTCCAAAGAGAGCAGTCTCTAGCCGAATTGAACAATGAACGCGATGTACTTTGGCAACAAGCGGTTAGCGATGCATTGCCTCATGTGTGTGTGCCTGTTCTAGCAACGGACCCACTATATATATTGTATACATCAGGGACGACGGGTAAGCCAAAAGGCGTGGTTCGTGACAATGGTGGTCACGCGGTCGCAATGAAATACTCGATGAGCACTATTTACGATATGTCGCAAGATGGTGTGTTTTGGGCGGCTTCTGATGTCGGCTGGGTAGTGGGGCATTCCTACATTGTGTATGCGCCATTGATTCATGGCTGTACGACCATTTTGTTTGAAGGCAAGCCAGTACGAACGCCAGATCCCGGCGCATTCTGGCGTGTGTGTGAAGAGTACAACGTCGATGTGTTATTTTCCGCTCCAACGGCATTTAGAGCAATCAAGAAAGAAGATCCTGAAGGCGAGTTGCTCACCAAGTATGACTTATCATCGCTCAAGTCGATTTTCATGGCTGGTGAGCGCTTAGACCCGCCAACATTGGATTGGGTTGAGTCTCATACTAATAAGCCGGTTATCGATCATTGGTGGCAAACCGAAACGGGTTGGGCTATTTCTGCCAATCCAACAGGGCTTGAATCTTTGCCTGTAAAAGCGGGTTCGTCAACCAAGCCAGTACCCGGTTACCAAGTGGAGATCCTCAATGAGTTGGGTGAAATCGCACAAACGAATCAACAAGGGTTTGTGGCACTTAAACGACCATTGCCGCCTGGTTGCTTACCCACGGTATGGCGCAATCATGATCGGTTTGAATCGGGCTATTTGAGCCAATTCCCAGGCTATTATGTTTCTGGGGACGGTGGCTATCTCGATGAAGATGGGTATCTATTTATCATGGGCCGTATCGACGATGTGATAAACGTAGCGGGACACCGTCTGTCGACGGGAGAAATGGAAGAGATTGTGGGTGGTCACCCAGCCATTGCAGAATGTGCGGTAGTCGGGATTCATGATGACTTAAAAGGGCAGCTACCTCTTGGTTTAGTTGTGCTGAAAGATGGCGTAAAAGTCGATGGTATTGAGTTACAAGCGGAGTTGGTTGGCAAGGTTCGCAATGAGATTGGCGCGGTCGCCTGTTTTAAGCAAGCCTTGGTTGTTGAGAGATTACCTAAGACGCGCTCAGGTAAGATCTTACGTAGAACGATCCGGCAGATCGCAGAAGGTGAACAATATGTGGTGCCTTCAACTATTGACGACCCTACCAGCTTAACTGAAATTGCTGAAAAGCTCGGCAAATAGACGTCGCAGTTTAGGTAATCTCACCTTCGGCTTGTTGATTTATACATAATCCGGCGTGATGGTTTACCTAAACTCTACTTTATTCATCCGCTTATCCATTGCGTTTACTATGACCTTATTATGAATCCCACATATTGAGGTCTTTTTATGCGAGCTTACTTTTTGTTGATTGCTTTATTGGTCAGTGGTGCTGCTAGTGCCAGTATTTCAAAGGATGAAGCGAGTAGAGCGTTGTTAGAACCTTTGAGTCATCCCAAGGTATTTAAATGTGTATCAAAGACTGGCGTCGATCTCTATCAAGCGGTTTTTGATATTGGTGTGGGATATGAAGCCGACCCTATTAACTCGAAGATGATCGTTAATTCAAGGAAAGGCCGCTACGAATATCAAATCTTAGGCGCAGTAAGGTCTGAAAGAGCTGGTGAAATTGTCGTGTTAACTCGCCATGTGGGAGACGGTGTTAAAGTTGCGGCTATGATTGATGACGAAAATGGCAAGATACTGGGGATCGGCGATAAAAATCATTATCGAGATTGTGGTGTTAGGCCACCACCTAGCGTAGCAAACATGCAAAACTTTTGGTCTAAAGGCTAAGAGATATGTGAAAGGCAAGAATTATAGAGAAAGCGCGATTGAGGCGACCTTATTGGTCGCCTTTTTTGTTGGTGAGGATAAAGCGAGCTCAAAGCTATATATCATTAATCAGTTATGCGATGGCTGAATAATACATAGCTGAACATGATGTATCGTCTAAACGTGGCTTTATTTATCTCATTAACGGCTCTGCTTAAGATGGTTCTACTCAAAACGAAGAACTAAGCGAGACTCCTATGAAATTCACTAAACCTTTTCTTTTAGCGACACTGATTGTGACTCTTTCTGGTTGCGCATCACCAGCAATGGATAACGAAAATGAGAATGCCGCACGTAATCGTGGTGCGGTAGGTGGTGCTTTATTAGGAGCAACAGCCGGCGCTCTAACTGGAGATGCGAGTTTAGCCGTTAAGGGCGCTGCATTAGGTGGTGTGACCGGTGGTGTTGCGGGTTCAATGAAAGATACGGACGATGCAAGAAACGCACAACGAACCCAAGTTACTGCTGATGGTCTAGCGCAAGACAATCGCACTGATGCAGAAAAGCGAGTTGCGGAAGTAGAGGCGGAAATTAAGCTTATTGAACTGGAACAACAGCTTGCTGATCTCAAAGAAGAGAAAGAAGATAACGGTGCATAAAGCTGAAGCTACAGCAAAAGCCACAGCAAAAACCATAGCTTCGATATTCGTTTAATTCAAAATCATTCAAACAGAATGGCCACGTAATGTGGCCGTTTTTGTATCTAAAATACACACTTCAAACAATGAATTAATTCAATAACTTGTATAGATACTCACGGCAAGTAAACTAGACTCAGTTTAGATATTAATTTGGTTTGAGAAGCGCAATAGTCATGAATGTCACCTTAAGGGCCGCAAAGCACGCGGATTTGGAACAACTTAACGAGTTAATGTTCGATCTCCACCATTATCACCACCTTGCTAGCCCAGAGCACTTTAAAACGGCAGAAGAGATTGAGCAGGAAAAAAGCATTGCACGATACTTGGATGACCCTGAATGTTTGGTTTATGTGGCATTAAAAGGTGAGCTCATTGTTGGCTTTATCTCTGGGCATTTTTGTGAGCTTATCTCAACGGTCAGCAAACCAGTGCCGATGGGAAGTGTCGATGAACTGTTTGTCTTGCCTGATTATCGAAAAGAATCGATTGCTGAAAAGTTGTTTAACAAAGTTGAAAGTACTTTTGATGATTATGGGGTTGAACAAGTCTTTGTAGAAGTTTGGGACTTTAACTCGCCTGCCAAGGACTTCTATCAAAAAATGGGGTTCACACCTCACATTCAATGGATGAGGAAGGCTTTGCACAAAACGTAGACAGCGATTTTGTGTGGCTTTGATTACAATAGTTCAACTGCAACAGCAGTCTTCAATATTCTTCTATTATTTTTTAGGTAAACTCGTTGGTTATTCGATATTTATTAGTTTTCATACTGTCTCTTTTGAGTACTACTTCCGCTTGGGCAAACGACACTTTGCCCGATCATATCGCGGGCGCCTTGTGTGTAGTACGTGCTGATAACCAAATCGTGTTGGTTGATGAGTTGATCACCGGTCAATTGTCTCTACCGGGAGGCACTGTTGTTTCAGGTGAGCCGCCAGCCGTCGCGGCGCAACGTGAAACGTGGGAAGAGGCTGGTTTGTCGGTAACGGTCGGTGATGTGCTAGGTTATACCGACAGTGCCGTCGTGTTTGATTGTATTTCTGACTCTGAAGTGATCAGTTACAAGGCTCGAAATGAGTTAGGTGGCTTTGAGCTGCCGATTTGGTTTGCTCCTCATTATGGCGTGGAAGTCAGCCGAGCGATGTTACTTCCTCCTACTGAATTGCAAGATCACCAATACCGCTACCCAGAACAGTGGTCTGAGATTAACGAGCTGTTTTTATCTGCGACAGATCAACCGGTGACGTATGTGACTGAGCTGGTGGGCGCGGCACCCAAAGTCCATCAAGTTGAATTAAATTGGATTGTGTCACTTCAAAACACGTTCGATAAGATGCCAAGCGTATTTGCGAATACTGTGCTTTTGACTGACTTGTTGGCCAAGCCATGGGTCTTCATTGTGCTATTGCCGTTAATTGCTTGGTACTTTGGCCGTAACTTCGCGTTGAAGTTTGGCTTCACTTTGATCTCGGTGACACTACTTACTTTAATCGCGCACCAAGGTTTTGGTTTTCCACGTCCACACGCTTACATGCCAACATTGAAACTGGTGATGAGCAGTGGGTATAGTTTTCCAAGTCTGTTGGCTGCCTTGTGGGTCAGTTTAACCTTGTTAGTCTTTTGGAAACTAAAGCGCCTCTTGGAGCAAAAATCGATTCTGATAGTGCTCGCTGGCCTGCTGTGGATCATGCTATTTAAGTCTTATTCAGGCAGTGCGTTTTTTAGTGATGTATTAATGGGTGGTGTATTAGGCGCTTTAACGACGTGGCATATCGTGAGATTAGACGCGAAACCGGATGTTGATATTAGCGCCTTATTGAGTTCTAAAGGTGTTTGGTGGGCATTGTGCTTACTGTCGATTGTTCTGACGGTGATATGGCCACTGCCAACATTCTCATTCTGGGTGGCGATTTTGATGACGATTGCATGCCTAGTGACGTTAACAGACTCGAAACCTTTGGTTGGTCAGTTCTCATTCAAGATCGTTCTTGGAGTGATGGCGATGTTGTTAGCGGGAAATCTGCTGATTAGCTGGGCTGGAAGCTTTGTCTCTTTCAGCGGTATTGCTTCATTTATTGTTGAAACGTTACGTTTCCCAATCTTGATTCTGTTTGGTGTGGTGGCATTTCGTCTGCCATGGAAAAGAGAGTAAGCGACTCGACTAACACAAAATCAAAAAGGCTGTGCAGTGCACAGCCTTTGTCATTGTGCGCCGAGCATGG
>NZ_JBFRLK010000064.1:0-29047 GCF_041469805.1 Vibrio sp. 10N.286.48.C11
TTAACTGATCGGCATTAGCCGTTAGGTGGCCTTTTTTGTGCCTGTCATTTCGCTTCAAACTCCCTTCTATTTATCAGTAGAGTAAATAACGTAAGTTAATCCCCTGTTCATCTTTAAATCCGTATATTGGTGTCATCAACTTTTTGGACATGCTCACCATTGGAGGTATCGATGGATATCAAAAGCTTACTGAACCAAGCACTTAAATCAGATCTCGTAAAACAAGGTACTCAGAAACTTTCACAAGGGTCTTCAAGTTTAAGTGGCCTTTCTCAAGGCAGCAATAGCAAGAGTAGCAGTAAAAGTACACTCGGAGCCTTCGGTGCAGGCGCAGTTGGCGGAGGACTGTTAGGTGCGTTAATGGGCTCTAAGAAGACTAAGAAAATGGGTAAGAAAGCGGCTGGGATTGGCGGCGCAGCAGCACTGGGCGCTTTGGCTTATAAAGTCTACAACGACTACCAGTCCAAACAAGGCCAGACACCTAACGCCGAACAGGCTCAGTTTGATGAAAATGATGCAAACCACAGCGTGCTGATTCTACGATCGATGATTGCCGCGTCTAAAGCTGATGGCCATGTTGATGAAGAAGAGATGGCTAAGATAGAGCAAGCCGTCGAGAATATGGGCGCTGATTATCAACTGACTAAATTGGTCTCTAAAGAACTGCATAAGCCACTCGACCCAAGCGAAATCGCTCAACTGGCAACGTCACCTCAACAGGCGAGTGAGATCTACTTAGCCTCTTTGATTGTAGCGGATGAGCAGAACGTCATGGAGAAGGCCTACCTCAAAGAGTTAGCCAAGCAACTCAACCTTGCTGATGAAGTTACTTATCAACTTGAACAGCAAATCTCTGGTTAAACGGTCAATATCCGGCTAATCGACAAGCTAGCAAAGTGATACATTGAGCGTCAGCAGAATGAGATATTGAGCAAGAACAAACTAACTCTGAACTTAATCAGATCCACTTTGTTTTTGCTTATCTCTATGTGTATATTGAGATCAGTTATCATTTGGTTAGGTATAAAAATGAAAGTATACGATTGTTGTGATTTGGTGCGTGAACTGTATTCTCAAATTGGCAGTGGCGACCAAGGCTATATCCCTAAAGCGATCACCTGCGCGGTAAAAACATTGAATGACCTTGCTGCCGATGAATCTCTTCCTAAAGAAGCGCGTGAGCGTGCAGCCTTTGCCGCTGCAAACCTGCTGATCTCAGATTTCGAGGACTAATATGAACCTCGCTAATTTTGAAAAAATGGATCCTGTGATGTTGATGAGTATCGTCAACATGAAGCTTCGTGACGACTTCGGCGGTGATTTAGATCGAGTGGTCAACTTCTACGAAATCGACAAAGCAGCATTGATCGCAAAGCTCGCGTCTGCTGGTTTTGAGTATCTTCCAGAAGCTAAACAGTTTCGATAGTCGTTAAAAAAATCTTCCTATTTAAAGGCCAACCTCTGTGTTGGTCTTTTTTTTGGTGATACGTAACAAGCAAACATGCAGCAAACCCGTTATAAATTATCTGTCTGCACCTATACTTTTATATCTTAGAGTCAACGAACGCGCCTTGAACCAAAGCGTATTGTTGTATAGGCTACCCAAACTAGCATATAAAACTCATCACCCAACTTGATGATAGTGAAGGATTAACAATGAAAAGACTCGGACTTTTAGCCGTTATCGCAGCCGCACTCACCGCAGGTTGCGCTTCAAATACTCAGCAAGACAACTTTCGCGAAGCCTCTTTTGAGCTGTGTAATACTGAAGTCGATATTTACTCTGTAAGCCATGATGAACGAGTTCGCATCGTCTGCTCTGATGGCTCTAAATTCGCTTTGAACAGCGAAGATACACTAGAAGTAATGCGTGATATCAACATCGACTACTGCGATGGCGAAGGCCTAGGTAAGTTCAGTGAAAGCCGCCACTACTACTCTTTCAAGTGTAAGTCAGGCACCCTACTTAGCATCAAAAAGTAGAATCGACACTACCAAATACCAAAGGGTTAATGTGAAAGCATTAACCCTTTTTAATACCCGCTTTTCTTTACTCTTAATCCCAAATCCACCAGCCACCAGATACAAAAAATAGCTCCTTTAAAGAAGCCTCTAGTATCATTGCTTTTCAAAGTAGTTGTTTGAAATTCTAAGAGAGCACGCGGAGCTTACGAATGTAAGTGAGCATGCTCGACAACGTAATACCCAAAAAAACAAAAAAAGCTCCCAACAGGAGCCTTTCAAATCGTATTTTTCAATCAAATAGCTTTAGTTCAAGGAAAAGGCGCGGAGTTTACGAATGTAAATGAGCACCTTTGACACAGAAATTAAGCTATTTGAGCCAGAAAAATTAAGCGTAAACAGGTAGACGCTTACAGATCTCTAGTACTTTTGCTTTAGTCGCTTCGATAACAGACTCATCACCCATGTTATCTAGGATGTCACAGATCCAACCTGCTAGCTCTTTCGCGTCTGCTTCTGAGAAACCGCGACGAGTGATAGAAGGAGAACCGATACGGATACCTGAAGTAACGAATGGGCTACGTGGGTCGTTTGGTACTGAGTTCTTGTTTACAGTGATGTTTGCTGCACCTAGTGCTGCATCTGCTTCTTTACCTGTGATGTCTTTGTTGATTAGGTCAACTAGGAACAGGTGGTTCTCTGTAGAACCTGAAACGATGTTGTAACCACGAGCTAGGAATTCAGCAACCATTGCTTTTGCGTTAGCAACAACGCGTGCTTGGTATTCTTTGAACTCTGGCTCTAGAGCTTCTTTGAACGCTACTGCTTTACCAGCGATAACGTGCATTAGAGGACCACCTTGGCCGCCTGGGAATACTGCTGAGTTCAGCTTCTTGTAAAGATCTTCGCCTTCGTTAGAAAGGATTAGACCACCACGAGGACCCGCAAGCGTTTTGTGCGTCGTTGTAGTTACTACGTGAGCGTGTGGCACTGGGTTCGGGTAAACGCCTGCAGCGATTAGACCTGCTACGTGAGCCATATCTACGAACAGGTAAGCACCTACTTTGTCAGCGATTTCACGCATGCGCTTCCAATCACAGATTTGAGAGTAAGCAGAGAAACCACCGATGATCATCTTAGGCTTGTTCTCGATAGCCAGCTTTTCCATCTCTTCGTAATCGATTTGACCCGCTTCATCGATACCGTAAGGGATGATGTTGTAAAGCTTACCAGAGAAGTTTACTGGAGAACCGTGAGTTAGGTGACCACCGTGTGCTAGGCTCATACCTAGAACCGTATCGCCTGCATTTAGTAGTGCCATGTATACAGCGTTATTTGCTTGAGAACCTGAGTGAGGCTGTACGTTTGCGTACTCTGCACCAAATAGTTCACATGCACGTTCAATTGCTAGAGTTTCAACTTTGTCTACGTACTCACAACCACCGTAGTAACGCTTGCCTGGGTAGCCTTCAGCGTATTTGTTTGTTAGCTGAGAACCTTGAGCTTCCATTACACGTGGGCTTGTGTAGTTTTCTGAAGCGATAAGTTCGATATGCTCTTCCTGACGAAGAGTTTCTTCTTGGATAGCTGCGAATAGATCCGCATCGTAATCAGCAATGTTCATGTCACGCTTAAGCATCTGTATCTCCTGACTCAGATTGTACTGAAAGTTTCAAAAAAACCACACAACGACCGAAAGCAAACGTTTCCGTCACCGTTTTGATGTGACGCATTCTACATAATTTGATCTAGGTCATAAAGAGCTAATTGCAATTTTATCATGCAGTTTTTTCATAATCACAAATAAGATTCATCATGGTTATTTGGCTTATCCAACCAAAGATGGCGCTTACTGTCAATTTTACGCTTTACACCCTGTAAAACGCAGATTACATAGGTTTACCTTAATTTTGCCCCTCAAGCTACCGAAAGCTAAGGTTTTTCTCTACTATGCACGCCTTTATTGGTTAGGTAATTATAAAAACGATGGAAAAACACTCACGTAAAGAAGATTGGGTAGCGATTCTCACTGGCACGTTTTTAGTGGCGTTAGGCGTCTTCTTTTTACAGTCAGCGAACCTGCTTACCGGGGGCACTACTGGCTTGGCTCTGCTTTTGAGTCAATTCTTGCCTGTAACCTTTGGTATTTTGTACTTTGTTGCCAATTGTCCATTCTATTTATTAGCATGGAAACGATTCGGCCGTAGCTTTGCTATTAGCAGTGCGATTTCTGGTGCTTTAGTATCTGTGTTTGCCGATCATTTATACTTAGTTATCTCGCTAGAAGTTCATAACGAGATCTATTGTGCTGTTGCCGGCGGCTTATTAATGGGCTTAGGTATGCTAATCCTATTCCGTCACCGCTCAAGTCTGGGTGGCTTCAACGTACTGTGCTTGTTTATCCAAGACCGCTACGGTATCTCGGTAGGTAAAACACAAATGGGTATTGATGCATGTATTCTGTTTGCATCGTTCTTCTTCGTGTCACCTTGGGTGATTGCCGTTTCTGTATTAGGCACCGCAGTATTGAACATCGTATTGGCAATGAACCACAAACCAACTCGCTACTCGGTGAATTACGCGTCTTAAAGTTCATTACCTGCTCTGTCGTTGCTGGCACTCGATGCTCAAACTTCTAGCAAGTAGACTCGAGGCACGATATTCCAGCCATCACTAAAACAAAAAAGGCTTTGGGAAGCACTCCAAAGCCTTTGTAGAAGCCTAATCTTTTAAGGGGAATCAAAATTAGGCTCATTGAAATGAAACAAGGTTACCCTTCAATCAAAAGAATACGAGTCTCGTAAGGTTGCAAAACTTGATGATGAGACGCCACTAAACTCTCGCTCACTTGATAATTAGACAACAAGCTCTTAGCCTTTGCCATCTCAAAACGTTCAGGTAAAACGCATTCAGCCTCTTCACCATAATAGTTGTTAATACACAGCAAGGTTTGCCCTTCGTTCTCACGTGCATATGCAAAAATGGATGAGTGATCAGGCAATAGATCTTGATAGCTGCCATCTGTAATCACTGGCACTTGTTTACGTAACTCAATCAAACTCTTATAGAAATAGAAAACAGAGTCTTTGTCTTCCAGTGCTTGCTCAGCGTTAATCCCAGGGTAATTATTCGCTACATCAAGCCATGGCTGAGCTTGTGAGAACCCTGCGTAAGGCTCACTGTTCCATTGCATTGGTGTACGAGAGTTATCACGAGACTTCTGCGCCAAAATCGCCATCATATCTTCATGAGCCACACCATCACGATTCACCATGATGTCGTACATATTGGTACTCTCTACATCACGATACTGGCTGATCTCGGTGTAACCTGGGTTGGTCATACCAATCTCTTCACCTTGATAGATATACGGCGTGCCTTGCATCATGTGAACAGAAGCGGCAAGCATCTTGGCTGATTCAACGCGATATTGCTGATCGTTACCTAAGCGGCTCACCACTCTTGGTTGGTCGTGGTTACACCAGAATAGTGCGCCCCACCCTTTGCCATTCAATCCCGTTTGCCAGTGGTTAAAGATCGATTTGAGCTGTAAGAAATCAAACGGCGCATTGGTCCACTTCTCACCATTGGTGTAATCGACCTTAAGGTGGTGGAAGTTAAACACCATCGATAGCTCACTGTTATCAACGTTTGAGTATTGCTGGCAGTGTTCCAACGTGGTTGAAGACATCTCGCCTACGGTCACGCTGCCGTACTTCTGGAATACCGCTTCGCTGATCTCTTTCAGGTATTCGTGTACACGTGGACCATCGGTATAGAAACGACGGCCATCACCGATATCATCATTAGGAAAGTCTTGCTGCTTCGAAATCAGGTTGATCACATCCAAGCGGAAACCATCAACGCCCTTTTCTGCCCAAAAGCTGATAACGTCTTTCACTTCTTCACGTACAACCGGGTTCTCCCAGTTGAGGTCAGCCTGTTCTTTGGCGAATAAGTGTAGGAAGTATTGCCCAGTCGCCTCATCTAGTTCCCACGCATTACCACCGAACTTAGACTGCCAGTTAGTTGGTGCTTGACCATCTACGGGATCTTTCCATATGTAGTAGTCGCGGTATGGGCTGTTTTTATCACCCAATGCTGACTGAAACCACGCATGTTCTGTTGAGGTGTGGTTTACCACGATATCCATCACGATACGAATACCACGTTGGTGCGCTTCAGCCAGCAATAGGTCGAAATCTTCCATGGTGCCGAATTGAGGATTAATCGCGTAGTAGTCTGAGATATCGTAACCATTATCGATCATAGGAGATGCGTAAACCGGGGTTAGCCAAATCGCATCGACACTCAAATGTTTGAGGTAATCCAGTTTCGAAATGATCCCTTTGATGTCGCCAGTACCTTTACTGCCACTGTCACAAAAGCTCTTTGGGTAGATTTGATAGATGGTTGCGGTTTTCCACCAGCTTTCATCATGTTCAGTCATCGCCATCTCTAACACTCACTTACCAGAAAATATAAAATAAAAATCACCATGTGAATCATGGTCGAATAGCCGTTATAACTAAAAGAAAAAGCTATAACTAAGAGAAAAAGCGATAACTCATTTTGGAGTCATCGCTTATTCAATGCATTACGCGTTCGCGGTTTCTAACTCACCCTTGGATTGGGCTCGCTTGTAGAAAAACAGGGTTAGCGTGATAGGCAGTACTATCGCCACCAGCATCGCGACTAGGTAAATCGACCAATATTGAGGTTGAATCGATAGGATGCCCGGCAAGCCGCCGACACCGATACCATTCGCCATCACACCCGCGCTACCACAGATTGCGGCTGCAACAGCACTACCAATCATTGCGCTCAGCATTGGGAATTTGTATTTAAGGTTAATACCGTACATCGCAGGCTCTGTTACACCTAAGTAGGCTGAGATTGCCGCAGGAACCGAGATATCTCGTTCACCTTCACGCTTACTCAAGATAATGATGCCGACTACTGCCGATGCTTGTGCAATGTTTGATAGTGCAATCAAAGGCCAAATTGGTGTCCCGCCTAAGTCTTGCATCAGTTGCAGATCCACCGCGTTGGTGGTGTGGTGAATACCCGTGATAACCAAAGGTGCGTATAGGAAACCAAAAACCACTGAACCAAGAATCGCAAAATCACCTGTCATTGCCGCTTTAGCTGCGAATGCCACACCATCGCCTAACATACGACCGAATGGGCCAATGAAAGCGTGCGCTAGAATCACAGACAAAATAATCGATACAAATGGCACCACAACTAGGTACAAGTAAGCAGGGACGATGCGCTTAAGATTGGTTTCAATGAACGCCAAAGCCACACCCGCTAACATTGCTGGGATCACCTGAGCCTGATAACCGACCTTCTCAATCACAAACAGTCCAAAATCCCATACCTCAGGTACCGATTTACCTATCATGTATGCGTTCATGAGTTGTGGTGAAACTAAGGTCACACCGAGCGTGATACCCAAAATTGGGGTTCCGCCAAGCTTCTTAACCGTAGCCCAACACACACCAACCGGTAGGAAGAAGAAAATAGCTTCGCCGATCAACCATAAGAAAGAGTGAACGGTTGCCCAGAATTGACTGATTTCAACTAAGGTTTTGCCGTCGAACATGCGAATGTCGCCAATCACATTACGGAAACCAAGAATCAAACCACCTGTAATGATGGCAGGCAGCAGTGGTACGAAAATTTCGGCTAAATGGGAGATACCACGCTCAAGGAAGTTCATATTTTGACGAGCAGCCAGCTTCGCCTCATCTTTTGATGATGCCTCTTTACCTGTCTGTTCAATCAGAAGTGCGTACACTTCATCAACTTCAGTGCCAATCACAACTTGGAATTGGCCTGCGTTAGTAAAACAGCCTTTTACTAGCTTCAGTTTTTCGAGTTCAGCTTTGTTGGCCTGCTCTGTATCGTTCAATACAAAACGCAGTCGAGTCAGACAGTGGCTGACACTCGCAATGTTTTCTTTACCACCGACTAACTCGATAAGACGCGCAACGTCTTGCTTCGCTATCTTACTCATACTACCCCACCCTGGTTTCATTCAATTACTCTTCTAAACCATGCAGCTATAACCACTTCGATTTAGATTGATGGGAACATTCCCAATCACGGTTATTATAATGCCCACATGAATGATAAATTAAAATGGGAACAGTCCCATTAATTGAAAGAGATCACACTCTAATTTTAATCTAAGCGGTTCAATTTCGCTTAATTGAGTGGATTATAGAATCGGAGATTGAGTGTGATGAGAGATCTCTGAATTGCCTAAAAGCTGAGAGATCAATAGATTAGCGGCCAATTTACCTGCAGATTGATACCCAGGATCAATGCTAAATACTCGAGGGAACAAGAAAGAGAGAAGATCATTACCACCAACGCCGGTGACGACCACATCTTCACGTTGTCGCTCTTGCAGACGTTTGATCACACCGAGAGCCAATGTGTCACTAGCACAGACTATAGCTTGGGTGTTAGGTGTTAGTACCTCATCCACCAGCTGATAAGCACTTTCGTGATGAAGTTGACCAGTACGATAGTTTGCCACCGAACCTGTGTTTTCACACCAATCGAGATAAGCCTTAAGACGCAGTTCACCGGTTGATTTATCACTAGGATCAACCCCGATAAAGCCAATGTCAGAGATCCCTTGATCCGATAAATGCACCAACGCACTATTGATCACCTGTTGGTTATCATAGTTAATCGACGTCACGTTCTCGGTATCCAGAGCAATCACCACCGCTTTGTGTTCCCAAGCTTCGATTGCCGGAATATCGCAGTCAGTAAAACCAAATACAATAATGCCATCAACGTTACGACGCTTTAGAACTTGCAGGTGCTCATTGGCTTTATCTCTATCAAGTTGGCTTTCCATGATCACGACATCGTAATCCGCTCGATACAACTCGGCCAGCATCGTGCTAACGGCTTTGTTTTCAGAGGGAGAGTCCAAACGAGAGATAATCACGCCGATGACTTTTTGGCTGCCACCGCGCATCGATTGCGCAGATTTTGAAGGCGTGTACCCAGATTCTTGAATTACTCTTTCCACCCTTTCACGGGTTTCAGGTTTCACTTTTGGATCATTGGTCAGAACGCGTGATACGGTTGACTTACCAACACCGGACAGCTTTGCAATATCAAGAATAGTGAGTTTTTTGCTCATAAAAAGTCTAACGTTAAAGGGAAGAGAAGAAAAAGTGAGGGTAGATTCCCTCACTTAACTGTTTGTAAATACTAGCAGTTCTTACTATGACTTACTTTTGGCAATTTCGATAGACTACGCGACCAAGTTCTAGACGCGCATTGTCACCTTTCGTGCGCAAAGTGATGCTGTTAATCATCTCTGAAGTGCCATCATCTAAGATGTATTTGGTTCCTGAGCCCGCTGGAACTTGAGTCAGGCGGTATTCATTATCAGGCAAGCGTAGTACCGCTTTTTCATTATCAAGGTAAGACACATCAAACGAGACGTCAGACTCACATTGATAAGTCGCGAATTGATCATTCGATGTTGCGCTATCAGTCTCAGGGGCTGCTGATTTAGAGCACCCAACCAATGCTACTGTACATAGAGATGCTACCAACATAGCTTTCATACTTCGTTCCTCATCTTTATATAGTCAACGACACTTAGCCTATTCACAGGTTCGAACAAACCTAATGTAAGTGCCTAATGATAGGTCCATACCTTAGTGATAAATAAAACGTTTAGCCTTTTAAGAAAGCGGGTACGTCTTTAATGCTATCAAGTACCACGCTAGCCAACGCTTCACCTTTTTCAGTGATGGGTTTACCCGTTCTTACCAAGACTTTAGTACCAACACCTGCTGCTTCTGCAGCCATCATGTCTTCCGCTTTATCGCCGATCATGACCGAGTTAGCCATATCAATCTTCAGAAAGTCACGAGCAGAAATGAACATGCCTGGCTTTGGCTTACGACATTCACAATCTTGCTTGTAGTCACCAATACCGTGCTCAGCGTGGTGAGGACAGTAATAAATGCCATCGAGCTCGACACCATTATCAACAAAGTTCCAATCCATCCACTGCGTTAAAGAAAGAAAACGGTCTTCACTAAACATGCCGCGAGCAATACCAGATTGGTTGGTCACTAGCACCAATAAATAACCCATATCTTTAAACGCTTTCGCCGCTTCAAACACACCATCGATGTATTCAAAGTCATGCTCATCATGTACGTAGCCGTGATCAACGTTAATCACTCCATCACGATCTAAAAAAACAGCAGGTTTAGACAAAATTTTGTTCTCTATCAACTCTCTATTAATCATTAATTATTACACGCTTTATTTGCTTCATCACTATCTATTTAGTTTTGCGTTCGTTAACGATTTGTTTCTAGCTTAGCCATACAATCGACGTTTAGCCGTCTAGACGTAAAAATATCTATTGACTTAGATCATAGAACACCATAGCATCGTCTGTAAATCGAGCGAGCTATCGACATATTATTCTGTTCTACCTGCACGGGTTTCTCTATGATTAAAGTGAATCAAGTCAACAAGGTTTTTTATCAAGGCACTAAAGAAATCAATGCCTTAATTGATATCAACCTCCACATTCCTCAAGGTCAAATCTTTGGAGTCATCGGCTCTTCTGGTGCAGGCAAAAGTACCCTGATCCGTTGTGTAAATATGTTGGAAGCTCCGACCTCTGGTGAAGTGATTGTTGACGGTATCGACCTAACAAAACTCAGCAAATCAGAACTTAGCGAAGCGCGCCGTAACATCGGCATGATATTCCAGCACTTCAACCTGCTGTCTTCTCGTACTGTATTTAACAATGTAGCACTGCCTCTAGAACTTGCTGGTAAAGATAAAGCGATTATTGAAGCGAAAGTCAGCGAGTTACTTGAACTGGTTGGCCTTGCTGATAAGCGTGACACCTACCCGGCAAACCTAAGTGGTGGTCAAAAGCAGCGTGTGGCGATTGCTCGCGCACTGGCCTCTGACCCGAAAGTACTGCTATGTGATGAAGCCACCAGCGCATTGGATCCAGCAACAACTCAATCTATCCTTGAGCTGCTGCGTGAAATCAACCGCAAGCTGAACATCACTATCCTGCTTATTACACACGAGATGGATGTGGTTAAAAGCATTTGTCACGAGGTTGCGATCATTGGCGGCGGTGAATTGGTAGAGAAAGGTACAGTCGGTGACATCTTTGCTCATCCGAAGACAGAGCTAGCGCATCAGTTTATTCGCTCAACGTTGGATCTGACGATCCCTGAAGATTACCAAGCACGTTTGCAAGAGACTCGCGTAAACAGCAGCTACCCGCTGGTGCGTCTTGAGTTTACGGGTGCAACGGTTGATGCTCCGCTAATGACGCAAATCGCACGTAAATTCAATATCGATGTCAGCATCTTAAGTTCTGACCTTGATTACGCCGGTGGCGTGAAGTTCGGCATGATGGTCGCTGAACTGTTCGGTAATGAAGCAGATGATAATGCTGCTATCCAATTCCTACGCGACAACAATGTAAAAGTAGAGGTGCTTGGTTATGTCCTTTAGTTTCAACGAGATTGCTGACTGGATCAGCCTTAACGGTAACCTTCTATTAGGCGCAACAGGCGAAACGCTTTACATGGTTGCTGTTGCAGGCATTGTTGGCTTCGCGGTCGGTATTCCACTAGGCGTGATTCTGCATACGACTAAAAAAGGTGGCCTGTTAGAGAACACCAAAGTAAACAAGATTCTAGGTGCGATTGTGAACATGGGTCGTTCAGTACCTTTCTTAGTTTTGATGGTTGCGATTATTCCACTGACTAAGATGCTGATTGGTACCTTCATCGGTACAACAGCAGCGATTGTTCCACTGACGATTGGCGCTATCCCATTCGTGGCTCGACTTATCGAAAGTGCACTACTTGAAGTACCAACAGGTCTAGTGGAAGCGGCCCAATCAATGGGCGCAACACCAACACAAATCATCAATAAGGTTCTGCTTCCAGAAGCACTACCGACTATCATCAACTCAGTAACGATTACGCTAGTGACTCTGGTGAGCTACTCAGCAATGGCCGGTACTGTAGGCGGTGGTGGCCTAGGTGATGTCGCGATTCGTTACGGATTCCACCGCTACGATGTGACCATCATGGCTGTGACAGTAGTGATGTTGATTGTGCTGGTACAAATTATTCAATCAATCGGTGATTCATTAGTTCGCCGCGTTGACCACAGATAAAGACTCACACATAAAGATTAGAGTCGTCTGAACCTAATTAAATAGATTTATTAAAAGGAGATTATTATGAAATTTAACCTTAAAGGTTTACTAACTATCGCAGCAGCAGCTTCAGCGCTAGTTCTAGCAGGTTGTGGTGATAAAGAAGTGGATACTTCTAAAGTAAAAGTTGGCGTAATGGCAGGTGCAGAAGCGCAAGTTGCTGAAGTGGCAGCTAAAGTAGCGAAAGAGAAATACGGCCTAGACGTTGAACTGGTTACTTTCACGGATTACGTAACACCAAACGCAGCTCTAGATGATGGTTCTATCGACATCAACGCATTCCAACACGCACCGTACCTAGATCAGCAAGTGGCTGACCGTGGCTACAAGCTAACTATCGCTGGTAACACGTTTGTTTACCCAATTGCGGGTTACTCTAAAGAAGTGAAATCGGTAGACGAAATCCAAGACGGTGCTCGTATTGCTGTACCAAACGACCCTACAAACCTAGGTCGCTCTCTACTTCTTCTTGAGCAACAAGGTCTTCTTGAACTTCGTGAAGGCGCAGGTCTTCTAGCTACAGTTCGCGACATCGTGGGTAACCCTAAGAACCTAACGATTGTTGAACTAGACGCAGCTCAACTGCCACGTTCTCTTGATGATGTTGCTCTATCTATCATCAACACAACTTACGCGAGCTCTATCAACCTGACTCCACAAAAAGATGGCGTATTCGTTGAAGACAAAGATTCTCCTTACGTAAACCTAATCGTTTCTCGTGAAGACAACCTAAACGCTGAAAACGTACAAAACTTCGTTAAAGCTTACCAAACTGAAGAAGTGTACAACGCAGCTTCTGACATCTTCCAAGGTGGCGTCGTTAAAGGTTGGTAATCAACTAAATAACAGCACTGTATAGATACCCGAAGGGGCTGACATAACGTCAGCCCCTTTTTATTGGTTAGGATTTACCAGGAAGTTCGACTTACCACCAAGCTTCCACTTGCATACCAACACTCATTTCACTGTTTTTACCTTCACCGAAGGCATTGTCGTTTTCAGCATCATTCAAGTAAGTGGCGAAGATACGGAATTCAGGACGAGACCAGAAACCCACTTGTGGAACCCAAGCCTGAGCGATTGTGAATTTACCACCTGCCCCATCTTGGTTATCAATCGTTTCTACAAAACCACCAATTTCAAGGATGGTACGCATGCGCTTGTCCCACTTATAAAGCGGACGAATGACGGCACTGAAAGAGTCATCATCACTATTATTAGCACCCACACCGGTTGACGCGGCATAACGCACAGTGTGGCCAAACTCGATGTTCTCACCAATCGCAAGCACGCCCCAGTTAATCAAACGGAAGCCATCGGCGTCATTGTTGTTTGCATCACGAACGATGCCTTTACCCGTTCCAAAAGTCGTCATCTGCTCGGCATAACCAGAGTTAGCAACCTGTAGAATGGTTTTGTTGAAGCCGCCAGATAGGTTTTGATTCAAGCTCGCCGTTAGCATTACGCTGTCATCCGCATCCACCGTTTGACCTTGTTTTTCATTGGCGAAGTTCATATCAATACCGACCTCAAGATCAGCATTGCTCCACAATGGAATGCCCGCATAACGTATATCAGCAATCATGGCTGTGGTTTCTTTGCCATCAAACACATCGCCAGTCACCGTGTCTTGAATCAAAGCCACCGATAATTTACCAGGGCCTAGGTTGATGTGTTCAACGCCGGCTCCAATACCACTTACATCCCAGTAGTAGTTATCAACGATGTGCACATCATGACGTTGGTAGTAGCGCTCACCCGCCCAAATCCCAATGTCCTTATCTTCAAAAAGCCCCACCGCCTGAACATTCAATTGCACCACATCCACGCTTTTATCCGCGGCATTCTCATCTTGGCCTTGCCAGTACGACAACATGGAATCAACTAAAAATGAAACGTCGTCCTCAGCATACACTTCTTTCTTAAAGCCAAACTCACCATACAGGTCATTTTCGTTGCCGAGTCGGCCAACTTTACTCACCTCCCACTTGCTGTTTGAGCCGCCTTCATTACTCAGGCCAACGCCGCCGCGCATGTAGCCATTGAACTCCAATGGCGTGGTTTCATCAGCGTATAAATTAGGAGCAAGTAAAGCAGTAGAGAGTGCAGCAGCAATAGGTAACAGTTTCATCGTCCATTCCTTTCAGATCTAGAATCAGGTTATTATTTATAAATGGGAACATTCCCATGGGATCGATCCCATTTATATTGAGCAGAATATAAATTGAAAGAGAACTGATTGATTATTGTGATCAGGATAACTATTGAGATAACTAAAAGTTGATGGGTGTTGGATTATTTCAATGAATACATTGGCGCTACAGAAAGAGCTGAATATCACGTTCTGTGCGTATTTAAAGGGGAAAAGGATAACGATAAGAGAGTAACAAAGATCAAGCTAAGACAGGTAACGAAGTCACGGCATCGGGGATGATACAAGGTGCTAAACATTTAATATAAAAGGAAAAAAATATCGGAGCACTAAATAGCACTCCGATATCTAAAGCATGACGCTTAAATAACTACAAGAAGACTACTTCAGGTGATCCCAAGAGATGTTTGACACCAATCGGCAGTCATCACACTTGAAATAGAAAATATCGTGGATAGGCGCATCTAGCAGCCATTCACCACCACATTGCGGGCATTTGCGCTCTTTTTCATCTTTCAGGCTGATCCCACCGACACGGTATAAGTAGTAGTAGGTTGGAACCTTAGTCAGATACTCAATGCGCCCTCTTAGACCCCAACCGCGTTTAAACAGCACACTCTTCGTGTCACTGATCTCGGTTAGCGTTGCATGTTCCGCGCGACAACCACCACCCATTTGTACTTCATCACAGGCTTGCCATTCGGTCTGCCATTTCAACACGGCTTTATGGTCGCCATTGAAGGTAGGTGGATTGCGATACAAAGGGATTGGTAGCAAGCTATCGCCACTACGCAGCGGTGAACAGGTGTGCACGAATGTCGTGTATAACACCTGCCAGCTTGGTGTTTCATCTTCTGCCACTTCTTCTGAGTTCAGATCTCGACCGAGCAAACGCATTTTAGGCGCTAGTAGGCTCGCGTTAGACAAGCGATCAAAACACACTTTCACAAAGTCTGAGTGATTCCGCGGGTGCAAGCTATCTTGCTCCGGGCACACAACGCGAACATAGAATTCCCCATCGCCCATCACGATTGGGAACTCACGACCTAACACTTGTCCGTTATAACGAAGTGCATCCATTAAGCCATTAACCGCCTTGTCGACAGCGCTTACCGTTGTGTTATCAAAACACTCAAATTGAAGTTCTAGTACGTACATCTATTTATACCGCTGGTTGTAGCTTTTCTAAAAATTCTGCCAATGTCTCGGCGAGCACATCACGATTTTTGGTACCTAAGCGCTCCAAAATCACGTTACCCGTTAGGTTACAGATAGAGATAACATCCAGCTCAGCATCGGTCGCGGCAATGAAAACCGTTGGTTTTAGCTTCAAGCGACGCTGAGTTACTAGGTGACCCAAAATGTTTTCTTGTAGGCATTCGAAGTCTTCATCACTCCAAATCTGTAACAGAGTCAATTCGTTACCATCGAAAGTTGCGTTCATATCTGCGCTGAATTGTGCGCCGTAGAAAGTTTTGATGTCTTCATGCAGAGTCAACTCAATACCGGTTTCAACGTTGGTGAAATCCGCGAATTGCTCACGTGGATAGTGCTTCCACAACACGGCATCGCCACTCTTTTCTTCTACGCATGGCGATACGATGTCCACCAACTCCTCATTACGAGGTAAGCTTTGGTGTTTCTGCTGCCACGCGTCAACGTATCGCTGACTAAAAGAAAGTAGTGCGTCTTGAGCACGTTGAGTCATGAAAATCTCCTAAACACAAAATAATAAATAGAATCCGAGCCCTTTCCGCGCCGATTAAGCGATGACTTAATGACAGGGTAAGGGGGATTCAGTAAAATCGACCCCATTCTAATCGAATTTGAAACGAAAGTATGAGCAAATATTCTGACGCAAAAGAGCTAGCGGGTTTAACCCTTGGCCAAAAAACTGAGTACTCTAACCAATACGATGCAAGTTTATTGCAACCAGTGCCTCGTAGCCTTAATCGCGATGATCTTGCGCTAAACGGCGAGCTGCCTTTTGTTGGTCATGATATTTGGACGATGTACGAGCTTTCGTGGCTAAACACCAATGGTCTACCACAAGTGGCTGTCGGTGAAGTTTTCATCCCAGCAACCAGCCCAAATTTAATTGAATCAAAATCTTTCAAGCTGTACCTGAACAGCTACAACCAGACTCAATTTGAAAACTGGGATCAAGTAACCGAGCGCCTGACCCAAGATTTGTCGGCATGTGCAGGCGAAACGGTGATTGTGAATGTAAACTCAGTAACCGACTACACTAACCAACCTATCGTGACGATGGAAGGTGACTGTATCGACAACCAAGACATCCAAATCACTAGCTACGACTTTGAAGCGTCGCTGCTTGAAGGCGCTGCTGGCGAACAAGACGTTGAAGAAACACTGCACAGCCACCTATTGAAGTCGAACTGTTTGATCACCAATCAACCGGATTGGGGCAGCGTTGAGATCGCATATTCTGGTAAGCAAATTGACCGTGAAGCTCTGCTACGCTATTTAGTTTCTTTCCGTGAGCACAATGAATTCCACGAACAATGTGTTGAGCGTATCTTCACTGACATCATGAAATACTGTGCACCTTCGAAGCTAACTGTGTTCGCACGTTACACACGTCGTGGTGGTCTGGATATCAACCCATACCGTTCAACAGAGCAAGATAGACCAAGCCACAATAAGCGTATGGCTCGCCAATAATCAGGCGAGAACCACCCACACTTATTTGAACCTACCAAATCTTTAAAGGGACATTGAAATGCGTTGGTTATACGTTGTTAGTCTAT
Source organism: Vibrio sp. 10N.286.48.C11 (assembly GCF_041469805.1). Classification (NCBI taxonomy): domain Bacteria; kingdom Pseudomonadati; phylum Pseudomonadota; class Gammaproteobacteria; order Vibrionales; family Vibrionaceae; genus Vibrio; species Vibrio sp. 10N.286.48.C11. The sequence goes on from NZ_JBFRLK010000064.1 coordinate 17,144, forward strand.
TTATTTTAAGCTTAAGCACATCGGTCAATGCGTCGGTTTATTCGTCGGCGCTACTCAATGAAGCCAATAATTTGGTTGAGATCGAGCCGAGCCAAGCAAAACAAATGGCCAACAGCTACCTAACGCTGCGTGTCCTTTCTGATCAACGCGAGAAAAGCCCTTCAGCTATTTCTCGCGAAGAGACAGACTCCTCGATTCGAACACCAAACAGCAGTATCGATGCGTATAAGATCTTAGCCAAAGCGGAATACAACCTTGGCAATATGCGTATTGCGATTCAGCACATCGACAAAGCCTCCGAGCTAGCGCAAACCTATAAGCTTGATTACCTAAAAATAGATCTTCAGATCCTAAAAGTTCGCTTACTTTGGCTGAGTGATAGAAAATCAGCCAAAGCAAAATCAGAGCTCACTAACATTGAAACAAATCTAGAGTCGGTGAATAAAACCTTACGCTTAACGGAAGGCATTACCTATCGCTTGATCATGTTGAAAGCCGACATCGCCTCTTACGACAACAAGATCGATGAAGCCGAAAAGTTCTATCAAGAAGCCAAAACCTATCTCGATCAACGTTACTCTGAAAAAGTCACCATCGACTACCATATCTCCGTCGGCGAGTTTTATCTGACTCACAAAGAGTACAACCACGCGTTATCCGAGTTGTTGTATGGCTACTGGAAATCAGTAGAGGGCAATCTAAGTTCACGTTTGGCCAAGGTCAACCGCCTACTTGCGCAGCTTTTCTTTGAGCGCCAAGTGTTGGATAAAGCGTTAGAACACCTATCTCAAGCCGCTGATTTCTATGACAACTTTGAAAACTCGCCTGTCTTAGCACAAGTGCTTAAGAAAATGGGGGATGTGTACTTCTATCAAGGGAAATATAACCTTGCCTTGGTACACTTCTTCAACGTTCTTGATCACGAAAGCACTGACCGAGATATCCACCAAGTCATTGATATCCGACTAAGTCTATCGGCGACCTACTTACGCCTTTATAACTACCCTCTAGCAGAACAGTACCTAACCCGTGCCCTTGAGCTGCTGGAATATACCGACATTCCAAAGCTGGAAGGCCGTGCTGCACTGTTATCTGCAGGGTTAGCGTATCACCTACAAGAAAGCGAAGACGTGATAAAGCATGCGACACGTGCACTTGAGATCTCACGCCAGATAGAGAACATGCGCCTTTCACAACGCTCGTACTACTTACTTTCTTTGGGTTATGAACAGGCAGGTCGTCCACAGCAAGCATTGGCAAACCTCAAGCAATACAACAGCCTTGTCTCTCTAGAGCAGCAAAAACTCAACCGTGTTGGCGAAGACGCGTTCCGTCAACAGAAAGAATTTGCCGAACAAACCCTGCACTACGCAGGCCAAGCGCAAGAGCTAGAAAAGTACAAACTAGAGCATCGCAAGTTCCAGAAAATATCGTTCGCCCTATTCCTGTTCAGTATTATCTTGTTCTTCTTTGTGCTTCGCCGTGGCTACCTCATTCAAACCTTAGCCAAAGAAGTCGACTCACTACGAACAGACCTGTTTACGCACTCACGATCTAAGCTCCCGAACCTCAGAATGCTCAATGCCAAGCTGTCCAATTCGCTAGAACAAACCAGCCAGACCTTCGAACAGTGGCAACTTGGCGAATTGATTCATGAGCCACTCAACGACCGCTTACGCTTCGTGATGATTGATTTACCGTTCTTACGCAATATGTACACGCAGAACGGTTACAAAGCCGGTCTAGAACTGGAAGACGCTTTCGGTGAATTCCTAAAATCTAAGCTTGAAGGCCCAGCTCGTGTCTACCACTTCTCGGATGCGAACCTGCTTTATATCGAGCCAAACGCGGACCGTGATTTGTCGCCTGAGGACATGTTCAGAAAGATTCAGTCTTGGGTGAATGACTTCGAAACAGAGCGAAACATCAACCGAACGGTCCGTATGGGCATCGCTGACTACCCATTCTTGCCACGCGCTTACACCGCAATTAACGATCAAGAGCTGCTCGACGTATTGTTGATGTCGACCAATCTCGCCCGTGAGATCAGTCTCAAAGAGCGCAGTAGCCAATGGGTCTATCTAAAAGCTATCGATAATGCACCAGCAGCGAGCCTTGCAACTGGTAACATAAGAGAAGCGTGTAAACATGCGATTAATCAAGGGTTAATAAAAATACAATCCTCGTACCAGAATGAGGACAACATCAAAAAAATGCTAAAAGATGACTGATTTGCGAGCGGTTAAGAGCAGCAAGTCGTGACCTTATTTTTAGTTTTGTTATTATCGATGTAACGGAATTTCATCAAAATGATCGAGATCGGTCTACGCGGCGCTAATAAATACATCTATGGGCATTCTTGAAAAAGACATTCAGGCGCAACTCCACCAGCTGAAATCTCAGTTGGATCAGGTCCGTTTGACGCAAAGAGACACCTCGTTCAAGTTTATTAGAGAACAGAAAGTTCTAAAGCGTATCGTCACGTCTTTAAGTGATGCATGTGTTGGTAGTAACAGCCATTTAGATGAAAACCTCATTGCCCTTAGGGAAGAGCTAGAAAAGCAAAAAGACATTAGCTCGATGATCCCAAAGCTGGCAGTATTAGAAAGGATGCTTAAGCAGAAAACGTTGGCTATGGATAAACAGAACGGATATCTGGACGATAGCATTAAGCACAGTGGGGAAACGCTGCAACGCATAACTGGCCTTCCAGCACAGCTAAAACGCGACCTACGAAACTTACTTAGCTTCTCCGAATGCAATGGCAGTCAGAAAGTTGACCATGCCATGAAACTACTCGGTATTTATGAGCGTGCCATTAAGATTATGGCGAACAACTCACGCACTCATTTTGCCGATGCTGCGCACTCTCCGGAACAAGAGCTCCTTTCCGACCTATCAAACGAACTACAACATCTGATCACTGAACTCGACTTCGAGGGTGAATCGGGTGATCTGCTTACCGATATTCGAGCGAAGCTGCTGCTTGGTGTTTCCACACAAAACCTACTTGAGCTAACACTTCAGATCCTCAAACTGGTTATTGAAGGCACCAACCTAGAACGTAAGAAGTCTGAACAATTCATCGATCAGCTTAATTCTTCTTTAGCGTCCAGCATCAAAACGGCAGACCAAAATGCCGACCAGAGCCAGAGCTACTTTGAGCACCGACAAGGTCTAAACTCTGAGTTAAATGAACTAGTCACTAGAAGCCAAAGCTCGGTAGATAAAGCGAAAGATATTGATAGTTTAAAGCTGTCGATTAATCCGCTACTCAGTGAAATCGCCTCTCTTTCGGAAAGGCTGAACCACGCAGAGCAAAAAGAACAAGCTCTGATAGAGAGAATGAGTTACGGAAAGACTCAGTTAGATTCACTCTATGAAGTGACGCAAGATTACCGTAAGCGCTTGGAAGATCAGGCTCAGCGTATGCTGCTTGATCCTCTAACCAAGGTTTACAATCGCACTGCCTTTACTGATCGCTTAGAGCTTGAGTATCGCCGCTGGATCCGCGCGCAACACTCGCTACGCGTAGTACTGCTCGACATCGACAACTTCAAAGCAATTAACGATAGCTTTGGTTACACCGCGGGCGACAAAGCACTCAAGATCATCGCAAGAACTATTACCAAAGAAGCAGGCACCACCGATACTGTGGCACGTTTTTCAGGTGAAGAGTTTGTGTTATTGCTGCCAGAGCAAACCGATGAATATTGCCATCAGGTGATTCAGAACATTCAAACTCAAGTAAGCCGCCTGCCCTTTAAATTCCGTGACCAGCAAATCACGATCACTTTATGCGCGGCAAGTACTCAGTTTAAAGAGTCAGATACACCTGAAGAAGTGCTAGAGCGACTCAATAAGACTCTAAATAAAGCAAAACAACGCGGTACCAACCAACTTGTTTGGCACTAGGCCAGCCCTAGATTTAATTTATTTCATTTTTTCAAATACTTATCACATACCATTTCCCTCAATGTTTGCTAAGCTAATGATTAACATTCGCTTAACAAGCATTCATGGCAAGCAACGCTGTCGTATCCGTTTCGTCTGGTTAACTCTCTCCTACCTTTAACCAAACACTTTCAACGTTTGCTTCTCACTCTCGAGCCAGAGGGTCACTTCAACGTCCCCTGCTCTTTTCAACAAGGAGGCACTATGATCACTCATATCAGCCCTGCCGGTAGCATGGATTTACTCTCTCAACTTGAGGTTGAGCGTCTTAAGAAAACCGCGTCTAGTGATCTGTACCAACTGTATCGCAACTGTACGTTAGCGGTCCTGAACTCGGGTAGCCATACCGACAACTCCAAAGAGTTGCTTGACAAATATCTGTCGTTCGATGTCGAAGTCGTTCGCCGTGAGCGTGGTATTAAGCTCGAACTAAGCAACCCACCAGAGCATGCCTTTGTCGATGGTGAAATCATCAAGGGTATTCAAGAGCACCTATTTTCAGTGCTGCGTGACATTGTTTACGTCAACATGCACCTCGCAGATAACCAAAGGCTCAACCTGACTAATGCCACTCACATTACCAACCTCGTATTTGGTATTCTGAGGAATGCAGGCGCACTTACGCCGGGCATCGAGCCTAACCTGATCGTGTGTTGGGGTGGTCACTCAATTAATGCCACTGAATACCAGTACACTCGCGAAGTGGGTAATGAACTGGGCCTACGTGAGCTGAACATTTGTACAGGTTGTGGACCGGGTGCGATGGAAGGGCCAATGAAAGGCGCGGCTATTGGTCACGCGAAACAGCGTTATACTGATCATCGTTACTTAGGACTGACAGAGCCTTCAATCATTGCCGCTGAGCCACCAAACCCGATAGTAAACGAACTGGTGATCATGCCAGATATCGAGAAGCGTCTTGAGGCATTCGTTCGTATGGCACATGGCATCATCATTTTCCCAGGCGGCCCAGGCACGGCGGAAGAGCTGCTGTACATCTTAGGGATCATGATGCACCCGAATAACGCCGAACAACCAATGCCGATTGTGTTAACGGGCTCGAAAGAGAGTGAGGCTTACTTCCGCTCAATCGATAAGTTCATTGGGGAAACTCTAGGGCCTGATGCGCAGAAACATTACGAGATCGTGATTGATGACCCAGCACGCGCTGCGAAAATCATGAAACAAGCGATGCCAGATGTGCGTTCTCACCGTAAAGAGACCGGTGATGCCTACAGCTACAACTGGTCACTGCATATTGAGCCTGAGTTCCAACTGCCATTCGACCCAACACACGAATCTATGGCGGCGCTTGATCTTCATATGGACCAAAAAACAGAAAGCCTAGCCGCTAATTTACGTAAAGCGTTCTCAGGCATTGTGGCTGGTAACGTCAAAGCAGAGGGTATTCTGGAGATCGAGAAGCACGGCCCATTCCTAATTGATGGCGACAAAGAGCTAATGACCAAGATGGACCAACTGCTGAATGACTTTGTTGAGCAACATCGAATGAAGTTACCGGGCGGCTCTGATTACGTGCCTTGCTATAAAATCGCACCGAGCGAATAGGCACACTCATTAACGAGTAACTAAGTGGCAGACATAAAGTTAATCAGCTTATGACGTTTACGTCGCTAACGTTTCAACTCACCAAGTGATACGTTACTATAAGGGGCTAGCAGCCCCTTTTTTATTGCCTATTTAGTGGAAACTTATGTCTATCCATCTTGTTATTATCGATGCCTTAAACCTCATCCGACGCGTGCACTCTGTTCAGCCGGATCCAACCGATATAGCAAGAACCATTACCACCACAATTCGCACTCTCAATAAGATTCTGAATGAATCAAAGCCCACCCACATCATCGCGGTATTTGATCACCATTTACAAGACCGTGGCTGGCGCGCAGATGTGCTTCCTGCTTATAAGCAGAATCGTAAACCGATGCCAGAACCATTGATGAAAGGCCTTGATGCTATTCAACAAGCTTGGTGGGAGTTAGGCATTGATTCACTGCTGTCTGATGGCGATGAAGCGGATGATCTCGTCGCAACACTGGCAAAGAAAGTAGCTGACCACGGAGAAACCGTCACCATCGTCTCGACGGATAAGGGCTACTGCCAACTGTTGTCACCAACGCTTCAGATCCGAGATTACTTCCAGCACCGCTGGTTAGATAAACCCTTTATCGAAGCTGAGTTTGGCGTTAAACCTGAACAACTGGCGGATTACTGGGGATTAACGGGCGTAAGCTCAAGCCAAGTACCGGGCATCCCAGGTATCGGGCCAAAAGCAGCCAAAGAGATATTGACCACTTACCCAGATATCGAAGCGGCCTATCAAGCAGAAGATCTGCCGAAAAAATATCGTAAGAAGTTCGACGAACACATCGAATCCGCTCGTGTATGTAAGCAAGTATCGGCACTCAAAACCGATATTGATTTAGGGTTCAACCTGCAAGATATTCGTTACGAAGCAAACGCTTAAGTTGCTGTGACTCGATAATATTGATACAAAAAATGCCCCTTAAAGGAGCATTTTTTATCACTGACACACTAACGTAAATATTAGTGCGGTGAGATGTTTGAAAGCGCCTGAATGTGGACCGTGATCTCTTCGCGATCGTGGTAAAGGTGCTTAGCCTGCATCTTGAACTTCACTTTGTTCTCAATCAGGAACACTTTTAGGTTCTCTATATCTTGCAGTACTTCATCGTAACGGCCTTTCATAGGCAGTTTAAGGTTGAACAGTGCTTCTTTCGCCCAGCCTTTGATGATCCACTCACCCATAAGGTGAGCAACACGAGCTGGCTTCTCAACCATGTCACAGATAATCCAAGTTACGTTCTTACGGTCTGGTTCAAACTTAAAGCCATCCACCATGTGGTGCTTAATTTGACCTGTTTCCATTAGGCTGTCTGCCATCATGCCGTTATCAACACAGTGAACGAACATCGAGCGCTTAACCAATTGGTAAGTCCAACCACCTGGACATGCACCTAAATCAACACCCCACATACCTGGAGCCAAACGCTCGTCCCACTCATCACGAGGGATGAATACGTGGAATGCTTCTTCTAGCTTCAATGTAGAACGGCTTGGCGCATCTGATGGGAACTTCAGACGAGGGATACCCATAAAGAACTGGGAGTTGTTCGTTGGGTAAGAGTAACCAACAAAACAGTGGCCCGGAGCGATGAAGCATAAATGAAGCACAGGCTTCTTAGCGTTATCTTTCGCTGTCATCAGGCCTTTACCACGCATCGCTTGACGCATCGGCACGGTAAATTTACGGCAGAACTTCAAAAGCTCTTTTGCTTCGTTAGTATCTGGCGTTTCAATACGGATATCACCACAACGAGGGAAACCTTCTTTCTCAGAAAGCGCCTCAAGAATTGGAGAAATACGGTCATCGGTTGGCAGGTCTTTAATTTCAACAGCCACTGCCAACATTTGACGAGCAAAGATCAGTGATTGGAAATCGATCTCTTTGATCAACTTGTCCGCTTCACCTGCTTGGTAACATTCAAACAATACAAAACCTGTATTGTTCTTTAGGCGAGGAAAACCAAACACTTCCAGTTGTGTTGCCTTGTCTTGAATTTCGCCAGCACATTCTTTTTCAAAACCAGAGCGACAATAAAGTAGTACGTGTTTCACTGAGTTACCTCTTTTATATTCAAAGCAGCGAAGGAGAAGACTCCCCAACCAATGATAAATAGTAGACCACCAAACGGTGTTATAGGGCCAAACCATTTTATTCCTGTCAGTGCTAAGCCATAAAGGCTGCCACTAAAACAAAGGATGCCGATGATAAAGCAAATTGCCGCAATGAAAAAATATTTTTGTGATTTAGCACCAAGTTTCATCTGTAGCAGAGCACCACACGCCAATATTGCTAGTGTATGGATAAACTGGTACTGAACACCTGTCTCAAACACGCCTAGCAGATACTCTGGCAAGACAGCTTTTAACCCGTGAGCGGCGAAGGCACCTAGCATTACGGCTATTGCGCCAGAGATACCTGCAAAAGTGAGTAAATACTTACTTCTCATTGAGTACCTCTTTGATAAACGCTGATAACTTCTCAACGGTTAACGCAATATTCTGCTGCTCGGTGTAACCAGAACTCTTACGAGGTTTAAAGCTGTGGTCGCCATCGGGAATAAATTCAACACGAATAGAATCAGACAGATCAAAATCAGCAAACTCTTCACGCTTACCAAAGGTATCGCGCTCACCTTGTAAAATGAGGCATGGCTTTGCTAACTCAGCCAGATGCTCACCTTTGTATTTCTCGGGTTTACCTGGTGGGTGGAAAGGAAAGCCTAAACACGCCATTGCGGCCACCTTATCAAGTTCAGACAAATGGCTCGCCATACGCCCTCCCATCGACTTACCACCAATCACAAGCTTATCGGCATCAACCTGCTCAATAATCTCTTGATAGGCTTCAAGTAGCTTAGGCGCTCTGTCAGGTGGACGACGCTTACCATCTTCAGCACGTTTAATCATGTAAGGGAAGTTGAAACGAATCACTCGTATCCCTTTAAAGGCTAACCCTTTGGCTACCGACTGCATGAACTCATGCTCCATGCCTGCGCCAGCACCATGGGCAAAGATAAAGGTGATGGGATTGTCTTCACCATCAATGATGACGTTATTCATCGAGTAAGTCCTCTTGTTCACTTTGCGCTTTCGCTAGCATCCAGTCGCGGAAGGTAGCAATACGACCCATGTCGGCTTGTTTCTCATGACAAACCACATAGAAGGCGTTCTTACTCACCAACACTTCATCAAAAGGCGCAATCAAACGACCCGCTTCGATTTCAGGCTGCGCCAACACGTTGTTACCCAGAGCAATGCCCTGGCCGTGAGCCGCTGCCTGCAGCACCATGGTTGAGTGACTGAAGATAGGGCCGTGATTAACGTTTACCCCATCGATGCCATTTTGCTTAGCGAACTGTTTCCAATCCTTTCGAGAAGTATCATGCAATAGCGTATGACATGCTAAATCACTGAGAGATTCTAATGGTTTTACTCCTAGCAGCACGGAAGGTGAGCAAAGAGGGATCAAGTATTCTTGGTAAAGCTTATCGGCTCTAAGCCCCGACCAATTACCTCGGCCATAATAGATAGCGACGTCTACATCATCGGTTAGCGAGCCTTCATCCATATCAACGGCTTTGATTCTTACATCAATATCAGGCTCTTGCTGATTAAAGTCAGCGAGCCTTGGTACCAACCATTGAATAGCAAAACTCGGCGGTAAACTGATGGTCAATGCGCCCTTCTCACTTCGCTCCAGCACTTTGTCTGTCGCTTCTGCTAGTGATGTGAAAATATCTTTGATATCTAAGAAGTAGCTTTGACCTTCTTCAGTTAGCAGCAAAGAGCGGTTTCTTCGGCGAAACAGCTTCAAAGATAAGAATTCTTCAAGCGCTTTGATCTGATGACTGACTGCCGCTTGAGTAACAAACAACTCTTCTGCAGCACGCGTAAAACTCAAGTGTCGAGCTGCAGCTTCAAACACTCTTAGCGAGTTTAATGGGGGTAATCGACGAGACATAGTTACTCTCTAAATAAGCATTAGTTTTTTTTATCTGAAACATTATAATTTGTCCATTGCCTAGCAGCCAGAGAAATTCTATATTTCATCCCGCAGCAGCTAGCCTGAACGGCTTGATTCTCTCTAGAATCAATTGGCTTAGCTCCTGCGATGTTGTGTTTGCAAACTCGTTCTTTTCGAGTTGGGTAGAGTTCTACCAAATGTTTTGTTGCAGTTTATACTGAAACGAGGCATGTACTTCCTGTATTTATTTTGACCTGTCTGTCAAATTTGTTTACACCGCCTTATGGGCGGTGTTTTTTTATGTGCAAAGAAATGTAACAACAAGTTTATCAATAGCTGTGCTAATTAATCTTTATTATTTTTCATCGCCAATCACAGAATCAGACACCCACTCAAATAATCAACTGAACACATACAAATAGCACCATTGAGTTGCACTAAAAAGTAACAGAATACTTCAAGATACTCACACTTCTTCGGTACTTATAAACCCGTTTAGAACACACTCTTTCTATCAATCAAAAATTTCAAAGCTGAGCATGACGATAGCACGCCCAAACTCACGCCTCTGTCTGACTACTGTAAATCATTCACAATAGAAAATAAAAAAGCCGCTTACTTTTCAGTAAACGGCTTTGCAAAATTATTAACGCTTGGTCAACACACCACTATGGGCGGTAAACCTTAACGTTGTGGAAGCCTTGCTCTTGCAAGTAAAGCGCTTGCAGACGACTCATGACACCACGGTCACAGTACAACAAGTACTCTTTCGATTGGTCTAGGTCACCAAACTGAGTGGAAAGCTTGAAGAACGGGATGTGTTTGATTTCAACACCATCGATCTCTAGCGGGCTTTCGTCTTCTTCTTCTGGGCTACGGATATCAAGAACGATAGCGTGCTCAGCAACAGCTTGAACTTGTTCAACTTCAGGCGCTTGCTCTTGGCTCTCTTTCTCGATGTCACGGATATCCATAACACGAGCGTTCTCGATCACTTGATCCAGCACTTCAAAGTTAAACTTAGCTTCTTCTGCTTCCAGTTTGCCTTTCTTCGCTTTCACTGTTGGCTTCTTAGAAATAACACCACAGTACTCAGGCATTACCTTAGCGAAGTCTTCAGTACCGATGATACGAGAAAGGTCGATGATGTCTTCTTTATCCCAGTTGATAAGCGGACGAAGAATCAAAGTATCTGTCACGTTGTCGATGTGACGCAGGTTAGTTAGCGTTTGGCTTGATACCTGACCTAGTGCTTCACCAGTAACCAACGCTTCGATCTTGAACTTGTCTGCAACCATACCACCAGCACGCATGAACATACGCTTAAGAACAACGCCCATTTGGCCGTCTTCTACGTTCTCAAGGATTTCAGCAACCACAGGTTCAAAGTCTACAGAAATGAACTTCACCTTTGCAGATGAGCCGTATTTATTCCATAGGTAGTGAGCCACTTGTTTAACACCAATCTCGTGCGCTGGGCCACCAAGGTTGAAGAAACAGTAGTGAACCTTAGAGCCGCGTTTGATGTGCAGGTAGCTTGAAACACCAGAATCAAAGCCGCCAGAGATCAAGCTCAGTAGATCTTCTTGAGTACCAAGAGGGAAGCCACCGAGGCCTTTGTGACGAGCTAGAACTTGGTTTAGCTTGTCGTTAGCCACTTCAACCTTAACGGTTACATCAGGGTTCTTAAGTCGAACTTTCGCTGACTCAACTGCTTGGTTTAGACCGCCGCCTACGTAGCGCTCAAGTTCAATAGAGGTAAAGTCATGCTTACCACGACGCTTAGCACGTACAGAGAAAGTCTTGCCTTCAATGTCAGCACGGCTGCGTTCTAGTACTTGCTCGTAAATATCGTGCAAGTCTTTGAATTCAGACTGTTGAACTTCAAGAGAGTGGTGAATACCTGGAGTGTGAGTCAGAGCCTCTAACACTTCTGCGTAGTACTGGTCACTCTCAGACGTCACTTCAATATGATCGCGACGGTTGAATACCGCAACACTTTCACAGCGACGTTGAATAACGTTACGAATGTTGCACTCTAGAATCCTTGTGAAGCGCTTACGCACCGATTCACTTTTTACAAAAATTTCCGGATGGGGCTTAACAATAAATTTCATAGTACGTTCACAACATTAATGTTCAAAATTTTTAAAAGGCTCATCGCCAAGTAAATTAGAGAATTTACACAGCACTTGAAGCAAGAATAGATCATATCTAAATCTAAGGGCGCGAATTATACATGAGAAAGTGAAGCAAGGAAAAGAGTGCTTGCTGTAACACCATCATTAAACCGCTTGTTATTAACAGTAGCAGGTTTCGAAACGACATAAATGCCGCAGAGAGAACCATTGAAGACCAGCAATCGAGTAGGAGGAGGC
>NZ_JBFRLK010000065.1:0-17371 GCF_041469805.1 Vibrio sp. 10N.286.48.C11
CGGAAAGCCGCGATGAACCTTTTTTTGTGCTTGCAGTTTCACTTCTTGTACGTTTTTCTCTCAATCCCACATCGATTTCGCAGTCTTGTTGAATGATGTTATTTCCTTTCTTTTTATATGCTTACGCTCGCGGCTTGTTTTACTCTTCAGTGTTAAAAGCTAAGTAACCCTAACAAGTAGAGTTCATTTCTAGAGCCTCAAATGCTCAAGGTGAGTCGTTTTGGTGCTTGCTGTTGTGGTTATTAATAAAATTGAGTTTAAGCCGAGAGAGTGGCTGTGAGCCAATAAAAAGCCCCGAACAAATCGAGGCTTAGGATTACGTCATTGTTATCAAGAACGAATACTCAAAACGAGTCGCTCCTTAATCGGACTTATTGTGCGGGGTGAACCTGAGGGAAGCTCATGGTTGGGTGTTTTTCTACGATACTTTTGTAACCATACACATCTTCTATCATCGAAGGTTTCAGTGCATCCCAAGGCTTGCCATCACACACCAAATTGCCATCTTTCAATACCACCAATCGATCGGAATACTGCGCGGCTAAGTTGAGATCATGCAAAACCACGATAACCGCGGCATTGTGGTTATCGGCTAATTCTCTCGCAATCTTTAAGGTGTTGTGCTGGTGGGCAAGATCCAGTGCAGAGGTTGGTTCATCAAGCATCAAAATACATTGGTCACCAGAATAGTGAAGCTGGGTTAACACTCGAGCCAAGTGCACTCGCTGCTTTTCACCGCCTGATAGCGAAGGATAAAGTCTTTCACTCAGGTGAGTCACATCAGCAACATCCATTTTTTGGCTAGCAATGCTGGTCAGCTTCTTGTTGGATTCTTGCAGAGGAATCCCACCAAGCTCGACAACTTCATGTGCCAAGAATGGGAAGGTCAATGTGCTGTGTTGAGGAAGCATAGCAAGGTGCTTCGCTAACTTTTGAGAAGGCCACTTGTCTTTACTGTGTCCAAAATACTGGATATCGCCGTTGCTTGATATCTCTTGGCACAAAGCTTTAAGCAGCGTGCTTTTACCTGCGCCATTTGGCCCAAGCAGTGTGGTTACCTTTCCCGCTTCAATCTCAATAGAAACGCCATCTAATATCACTTTACTGCCGAACTTCACTTCGATATCGGTCGCTTTTAAAGCTGAAGGAAACATTAAAGGATTCTCCCTTTCTGTTGAAATAGTAGATATAAGAAGAATGGGGCGCCGATAATCGCAGTGACAATACCAACAGGAAGTTCAGCCGGAGCAAGTACCACACGTGAGAACATGTCTGCGGCGGTTAGCAGCAGTGCGCCTAGTACCGCTGATAGTGGCAACAGAACTCGGTGGTCAGGGCCTGCCAACATGCGACCTAAATGTGGGATAACCAATCCAATAAAACCAATCATGCCAGACAGGCTAACTGTGATACCAACGCCCGCAGCCGTCAGTAGAATCAGCTTTCGTTTCAGCTTTTGAACTGGGATACCAAGGTGTTGCGCTTCTGACTCGCCCAGTAATAGAGCATTTAGAGACATCGCTTGGCGGTAGAAAACAACAAACAAGCCAACGAGCGTGACAGCTGCCAGCAAAATTCCTGACCACTTAGCGCCCGCCAATGAACCCATCGACCACAATGAAAGATCGCGCAGCATTTGGTCATCAGCAATGAAATTCAAGAAGCCAATACCTGCGCCAGAGAGCGCACTGATCGCCACACCCGCCAACAACATGATGGTGACAGAGGTGCCGAATTTACCTGTACCCAGCTTATACACCAGCAGCGTGGTTAAAGCGCCGCCAAGAAAAGCGAACACAGGAACCGCAGCAAAGTTCATGAAAGCAGGGTATTGAAGCGATAGCTCAGAGAACAAAACGATAGCCAGTGCAGCACCTAATGCTGCGCCCGCAGACACACCTATGATGCCAGGTTCTGCAAGTGGGTTTCGAAACAAACCCTGCATCACTGCACCACACAAGGCGAGGATCGCACCAATCAGCATGCACAAGATGGTTCTAGGTAAGCGGATCTCTTGAATCACTAAGTTGATGTGAGGTGCTAAGTCATTGTTTGGTTTAATTAAGCTTGTGGCGCTGTCCGCTAAGCTAATGTTCATTGGCCCAACAGTGATCGAGTACAGCGCGACAAAAGCTAGGGTTGCACCTAGAGCTAACATCGACGTTTTCAGTGGGACGGAGCGTAACAACATAAAGGGCCTCAATATCTATCGCTAACTTCGACCTCCTTCAACAACAGCGTGAGTCAGTTGGTGAGGGAAGCGAATTAGCGATAGCAGAAATAGGGTGGTTGAGTTATAGCGGGTAGATAAGTGCGTTTAGACGCTTTGCTTCAGAGAGGCTTTCTAGGCCAAGCCCGCCAACCAAAGCACTGCCATTTACGGTAATGATTTGCTTGTTCATACCTGCAGGCGTTGCCGCTAGCATAGGCAGTGATTTCAGGATGGCATCTGCGCCGCCCATTTTTTGATAACTACGGCCGCTTACTAAAATGACATCAGGTTGCATCTCAACGAGTGATTCCATTGAAAGTGGCTTGTAAGACGTTAAGCTCTGAGCGGCAGGGTTGATACCGCCAGCTAACTCGATGATTGCGTTTGGTGATGTTTCACCGCCAGCAACGTTGGCAGGGCGACCTTCATGCAGCAACAGGAATAGAACTTTCTTCGCTTCGTTGCTTGGTACTTGGTTCGCTTTCAGTGCTGCGATCTTTTGATTCACATCGGTTTTCACTTGCTGCGAGTGGTCTTCGGTATGGGTGATCTTTGCGATTTGGTCGATACGCTTTAATAGCCCTTCCACGTTTGCTTCAGTGTTAACAATCTCTACATCGACGCCTGCCGATTTTAATTGAGAGATAGCGTTGTCTGGTCCCATTTCATCCGAGCCAATCAACGTGGTCGGTTCTAGGGCAAGTAAGCCTTCCGCAGACAGGTTTCGGTGATAACCAATCTTTGGCAGGTTTTCTCCTTGAGGGAAGTGGCTGGTCACATCAATCGCGACTAACTGCTCTTCGGCACCTAATGCCAAAACCAATTCAGTAACGGCACTGCCAGCACTGATGATTCGAGGTTGTTCAGCGTCGTTGGCCATTGCGGGTGCGCTAAGTGCCAGGCTGATTGCAGCTAATGAAAGAAGAGGTGTCTTGGTCTTTAATTTATTGAGCACGTTTAAGTTGTTCATAATAAGTTCTTTATATTTTCTTTTTGTATCGCGAAGATACTCAGTGAGCAGTCCGTTCGCATTGTGAGTTCGAATCGATAGAGAGGCTTAGTCTGCTTGTTTAGTTTTATCAACCAGAAGCCAAACCTCGTGAAAATTGAGTGTCGCTCTAGCCATCGTCCGTGAGCAATTGAGTCGCTGGTATTCCGTTTTCTTGAAGGAATGAAAGCAACTTCACTAGGTTCTCCACGTTAGCGGCTTTATCTGCGCCAATGATGATCGGTTTTTTATCCGTTGAACCAGTCTCTTCTAACAGGGCAATCTTGAAATTTTCCCAGTCGATGTATTCTTGGCCGTTAATTGCCCAGTAGGGTTCGCGGTCTAAAATATTGACGCTAATCGAATCCTTGTGGACTTCAGAAACGTTTTTGACATCCGAGCTTGGCAGCTCAACTTCCAGTGACTCCAGCTTTACTGATGCCGTAAGCAATAGAAAAACCATCACGATAAAAATGATGTCGAGCAGCGGTGTTAAGTCTGGCGCTAGGCTCTGTGTGTGAGATGAGTGGGGCGTTTTAATCATGCTTGACTCACATCACCGATAGAGGTTTTGTTGATAGGCTTACCTTGAGTATCATCAGACTGATTGGTTTGAATCGACATGCCTTCTAGCCACACATTCACATAGTTCAATGTATGCTCCAATTGAGCCAGCACTCGATCGGCCCATAGCCCTAGTAGCTGAGCACCAGAAATAGCAGGAAGCGCAATCATCAAACCTGCTGCTGTGGTTCGCATTGCTAATCCAAGACCGTCTGCCAAATCATTAGGCGTGATGCTGCCTGTTGTCGCGGCAACGCCTTTAAACATCTCAATAAGACCAAGTACCGTACCAAGCAAGCCGATGAGTGGGCTGATCACGCCGATCAAACCAAGCAGTCTTAAACCTGCATGAAGCTGGTGGCGTTTTTCTTGTAGCCAGATCCCAGCGGCATCTTCACGTAACCCTTTTGAGAAAGAGTGGTGAGCAAGCAACATTGACACGCCCTTGTACAAGAGCGGGCGTTTACCTGAAATCGACTGAGCAAGCGCTTCAATCTCTTTGCTGTTGGTTGGTGAGGTTTGGTTTAACTCGCGACGAATGGCACGTTTGCCCACACCAATGCTGAGCATGACTTGGAAGACACGTTCAGCGATGATCATTGCTGTTAATGCTGAGCAGATAAGAAGAGGCCAAGTCATTAAGCCAAGTTGATCTTGTAAGTAACTGATTTGTTGCATGATTAATCCAACCTAAAACGAACAGGTATTTGTACTCGGTGAGCAATCGCTCGACCATTGACAGTGTGAGGTGAGAATTTCCATTGTTTAATGGCATCTAATGCGGCGTTATCGAGCATTAGCGCGCCTGATGAATTTACTAATGCTTGTTTAATTTGTTTGCCTTCAGCGTCTAGCCAGATCTCATACGTTGCGACACCCTCAACGCCACGGCGTCTTGCTTGGCGAGGGTAATTCGGTGGGGTAGGACGCGCAGAGAACGAAGGTTTAGTGACCAAAACCGGCTCTTGGTTTGATACGCCTTGATTTACTTCCTGAGGCTGGTTGGCAGACTCGTCCATATTCTTATCGACTTTCTTGTCGGCCAGTTTCTCTGGTTGAGTGGCTGGTTTTGGGCGTTCTTTCTTAACTACCTTTTTCTCAGTTACTGGTTTCTTTTGAACCGGCTTCTTCTCGACAACCTTTTGCTCAATCACTTTTTTCTCAACTTTCTTTGGTTGAGGTTTATTGGTGATCGCTTTTTTCTTTGGGGTTGGCTTAGCTTGCTTTGGCTCAACCGTTTTTGGTTCGGCTTGTGAGACGGTTTCTTTTATTGGCTCAGGTTTAACTGGCTCTGTGATTGTTTTTTGCTGAGCTTGTGAAGGAACGCTCTTAGGAGTGAAGTTGATCGATACCGTGTTCGATTGGCTACCTGCAGGCATCGCAAATACTTTGGATTCTTGAGCGACAAACAACAACGCGGCATGAATCACTAACGATGCACCGCCTGCAATAACATATCTAGGAACGTTCACAATCAATCCTTTACCAAATCAAAATTCTGTATCGGATTATTGCTTAGAATCTAAATAAGATCAATTATCAATTGCATTATCATTTGCGTGTATTTATGATTCTCTCAGTTTTTAGCGAATAGTCTTCCAGACTTTGCTATGTAAGTGTTTAGAGAGATTATATGAGTCTTAATATTTATAAATTTGACGAATCAATCTTGGGCGTTTCTAGCCCTGATCCGCTTCGTTTTGCGTTTGCGAAAAAGCATTCTGCACACGCCGGAGGAAGTTCAATTCCGGTCGACCCCAGTAAGAAGTTAGAACTCTTTGACGAACTGATGCTGAGTGAAGGGAAAAAACAGGATACGCGTTGCTTGTATATCCACATTCCTTTCTGTCGTGTGCGTTGTACGTTCTGCAATTTCTTCCAAAATGCCGCAAGCCGTAAATTAGTGGATGAGTATTTCGATGCACTGATGGTCGAGCTAAAGCAGAAAGCCAAAACACCTTGGGCTCAGTCTGGACTATTTCACGCCGTCTATATTGGTGGCGGAACTCCCACCGATTTGTCGTCTCAACAAGTTGAGCAGCTGGGTAAAGCGATTCGTCAATATTTCCCACTAGCAAACGATGTTGAGATGACATTGGAAGGGCGCATCAATCGATTTGGTGACGAGATGTTTGATCGTGCGCTTGAAGGTGGCTTCAATCGTTTCTCGTTCGGTATTCAAAGTTTCAATACTCAGGTTCGACGTAGTGCTAAGCGCCTAGATGACCGAGAGGTTGTGCTAGAACGTATCAGTTCACTAAGCCGCACCGAGCAAGCGCCAATCGTTCTTGATCTGTTATACGGATTACCACACCAATCTATGGAAGTGTTCCAACAAGATTTAGAAGACTACATGTCTACTGGCGCACACGGCATTGACCTCTACCAACTGATTGTTGCGGGCAATGCACCTATGCTTAATCTTGTTGAGAAAGGAAAAATCCCACCGCCTGCGAATACGCCAGATAAGGCGAGCATGTATTTGGCGGGTGTGGAGTTCATGGCAAAAAATAAGGTCAAGCAACTGAGCGTAAACCACTGGACTCGTGATAACCGCGAACGCAGCATTTACAACAGCTTAGCGAAAACTTATGCCGAAGTTCTACCCATTGGTTGTGGCGCTGGTGGCAACATCGGCGGTCATGGTGTGATGCAGCATCGAACTTTAGACAGCTACATGGAGTCTATAAAGCAAGGTCAATTACCTATTGCCATGATGACTAAGCAAAGCTCATTAGAGCCTATCTTCTCAACATTAAAGGCAGGTTTCGATTCTGGTGTTGTTAGAAGAAGTACGCTACCGAGATTTATGGGGCAAGATACGTTCGACTACCTCAAGCCTTTGTTCGCGCATTGGGAAAAGAACGGTTTAGTTGAGCTTTCGGAAGATTATCTGAGCCTGACTATTGCTGGCAGCTTTTGGGCGGTAAGCCTAGCGCAGAGTGTGATTCAAGTGCTTAACGCTGAATACCAAGCTATGCACCCAGCGCCTAAAGCGTCAGGTTCGGGCGTACACCCGCAT
This sequence comes from Vibrio sp. 10N.286.48.C11, assembly GCF_041469805.1. Lineage (NCBI taxonomy): Bacteria > Pseudomonadati > Pseudomonadota > Gammaproteobacteria > Vibrionales > Vibrionaceae > Vibrio > Vibrio sp. 10N.286.48.C11. The sequence goes on from NZ_JBFRLK010000065.1 coordinate 6,787, forward strand.
GCAAGTTTGAAGCACGCTTAATATCGAATTTTTAGTTTATAACTTACTCGTTTATACGGAACATATTCAATGACAGATACAACATTAGAAATGACAGAAACTCTAGAACAACGCGTAGCTCTAATTTTAGAAGAAGAGCCAAAACTACTGCCAACAGCAATTGCTGAGAAGCTAGGTGTTTCAGAGGTTGAAGTGGTTGCTGCTTTTCCAAACGACATGGCGGTAATGCTAGATGGCAGCCGTGCTCAAGAGATTCTAGAAGGTTTAGTGGGTTGGGGCCCTGTGACCACTATCGTGCATTCATTTGGTTCTATCTTTGAAGTTAAAGCGCCATTCCCGAAAGGTAAGGTAGCGCGTGGTTACTACAACCTAATGGGCAAAGAGGGCGAGCTTCATGGTCACCTTAAACTTGATAACGTTAAACATATCGGTTTGGTGAGCAAGGCGTTCATGGGTCGTGAAAGTCATTACTTCGGCTTCTTCAGTGAAACCGGTGAGAACATTTTTAAGATTTACCTAGGCCGCAACGAAAAGCGTGAGCTTATTGCCGACCAAGTAGAACGCTTCAAAGCGCTAAAAGAACAAGCTTAAGTTCAATTTACAGTAAATAATCAGCAGCAATCTTACATAGGGTTGCCAACTGGCTTAAACAAGACATCAATGCTCGAGGATCGTTTAGTTCGCTAATGATCGCTCAACCTTGGGCAAAAATAATAAATCAGAGAAAGTGAAGAAAGGAATTACCCATGGAACAGCAAGTAAAACAAGAACGTCTACAAGGTCGCCTAGGTCCAGAAATTAAAGAGTTTCGCCAAGAGCGCCGTACCCTTCAACTTGCAACGGTTGATGAAGAAGGTCGCCCGAACGTAAGTTACGCACCTTTCGTTCAGAACCAAGAAGGTTACTTTGTTCTAATTTCTGATATTGCTCGCCATGCTCGCAACTTGAAAGCGAACCCTCAGGTCTCTTTGATGATGATTGAAGACGAAGAGAGCTCGAAGCAACTTTACGCACGTAAACGTTTAACGTTTGATGCTCAAGCAAGTGTTGTGGAGCGTGAAACGGAACTTTGGACTCAAGTGATTGGCCAGATGCAAGAGCGTTTTGGTGAAATCATTGATGGTTTGAGCCAACTTCAAGACTTCTCTCTGTTTAACCTTAAAGCTGAGAACGGCCTGTTCGTTAAAGGCTTTGGTCAGGCATACCAAGTGTCAGGCGACGATCTGGTGGATTTCGTTCACCTACAAGAAGGTCACAAAAAAGTATCTAACGAGTAATCTCGTTTAATCGATTTCTTTAGGAGCCCTCCAATGTGAGGGCTTTTTTATGTCTAAATCAAAGAGTTTCGTATATTGGCGTTTGATGACTATTTATATGTAAGGATCGGTACGTGAAACCAGTAAGTCGAGATTGGGACGAGTTCTGTTACCCGTTTATTTATGAAGACAGTCCTATCTGTGATTTTGAGATTTTGTCGGATGAACTTTGTTGCCGAGTTGGATTGGTGTTGTCTTTAGAGCTAGAGCCTCAGGTTCGTGAGATCCTGCAACGCTTGCAGCCAAACATCTACCATTTGAATGGCTCTGTGCGCGGTAAGCTTGCCATCACCGAGTCTGAATTGGTCGAGCTCAAGCAAGATTATCATCGTATCCGTGAGCAGTTAGAAGGGGGGGTTAAAGGCTTTGTCTTACCCGGTGGACACCGAGTGTCTAGTGAACTTCACTTGTGTCGTTGTCAGGCTAAGAAAGTTGTGCGAGCTTTGGTGAGTATTGAACATCATGAAAGCAAAAAGTCGCCAGACCCGATTCTTTTTAAATACGCCAACCTAGTCGCGAACACTCTCTATGCATTGGCCTCTTTTACCAATCATGTGAATGAAGTCGAGGAAGTGGAATTTGTGAGTAAGAGCTACTCTATGCCGAAAAAGTCTATGCCAGAAAACAAAGACTAACGGTTAGCTCTATTCTTATTAAGATTTGAAGAAAGAAGAGACTAAGAAGCTAAACCATTGAGCACTATGCCAGGTTTAGCTTCTATAACAGAGCCTAAGCAGCCGTAGAGGCGCCGTTTAAGACTTTTGCGCCGCGTAGCATAGCTTCGATTAATTCACCCGCGTTGAACTTCTCAAGCGCTTCATGCGCCCCCACCTGATTAGCACGGTCGACACAGATCTCACTGGACAGTGAGGTATGCAAAATACAGTAAGCGTGACTTAAAGCGCTGTCGTTTTGCACTTCAAATGCAAGCTCATAACCATCTAATCCCGGCATCTCGATATCACTCACCAGAAGATCAATGGCATTGCCAGCGCTGGCTTGGCGTCGCATTAGGTCGATGGCATCTAAGCCGTTGTTACATATGCTGTAAGGGATGTTGATGCTGTCTAAGGCATCAGATAACTGTTTACGTGCAATCAAAGAGTCATCCACTAATAAGATGTTCAATGCTTTGAGGCGTTCCCTTTCTACATCGGTCAGCATCGGGATATGAGCATTCTCATAAGCTGGGTAGATCTTAGAAAGCAGCAGTTCCACGTCGAGCATTTGCACAATACGGTCTTCGAAACGTGTAATACCGGTAACAAACACATTGCGACCCACACTGGTGGGTGGAGATTCAATGCTCTTCCAGTCGCATTCAATGATTTTATCAATTGAACGAACCAAGAACGCCACAACTGTTCTCAAACAGTCAGTAACGATGAGTACACAATCTTGGTATTCAGCGGGTGTTATCGGACGGAAGCCAATCGCAGCGGACATATCAATCACAGGAACTGTAAGGTCGCGGATAGTCACTGTACCAATCACGTGATGATGGGAGTAGGGGATCTGAGTCATCGGCTGAAAAGGGACGATTTCTCTGACCTTAAGCGTGCCAATCGCAAAACTTTGAGTGAGGGACAACTTGAACATCAACATTCCCTGTGACTGACTCGCTTTACTGATCGGTTTGGCCATAAGTGGCTCCTACTTAATACGCGCTTAATTTATAAGGATTAATTTAAAGGGAAATGGAAGCCGCAGCAAGTCGCGATGCGGTTTTTAATGGCCTTTAAGGCAGTTGTTTTCGGTTATAGAATGAAGAATAGCGGTTCTTGGGTTAAAATCACGCTAAACGCTGGCTGTCGATGAATTTATGTCGATAAGCCGTTAGCGGCAAACAGATTTACAACAGTCAGTTCATTCGCGATGTTCTAAGTAATCGTCGTAAGTAAACTGGCAGCAACAAACTGAGAATTATCATGGCAAGAACAGCAGCAGCGCTTCATATTTTGGTGAAGCATAAAGAACTAGCAGAAGACATCATGACGCAGCTTAAAAAGGGCGCTAAATTTCAAACGCTAGCGAAGAAACATTCAACCTGTCCATCTGGTAAAAAGGGCGGCGACCTAGGTGAGTTCAAAAAAGGTCAAATGGTGCCTCAGTTTGATAAGGTTTGTTTCTCTGGCGAGACGCTTGTACCACACCTTGTGAAAACAAAATTTGGCTGGCACGTCGTGAAGGTTCTTTACAGAACTTAGTTATAAATATGTGTTAGATTGAATAAAAGGAGCGTATATACGCTCCTTTTTTGTGACTTTTGTGCGCGTTTTAAAGCACTACGGTTGAGTGTTCATCCCAGACGTTATGCGATAATTGGTGCTACGCCCTCAACCATCCACCGTGAGTAATTGGTAGGAGGAGGAGGGTTTTTAATGAGTAACTCATATAATAAATGCCATTCTTGAGGAAATTTATTGCAGCTTTGCCTTTTAGCCTTTGCCTTTTCTAAAAAGCTGTAAACGAGTTTGGTAGGAGAACAACATGGAGAGTTCAGCTATGTTAAGCAAACCAGCGACAGATGTCATATTGCATGCCTTTGACTGGTGCTACGCTGACGTAATGAAGAACGCCCCACTGATCCAAGAGTTGGGTTATAAATCTGTTTTAGTATCACCGGCGATGAAATCGCTGCGCGGCCCTAAAGGTTGCGATCGAAATTCTGGCACTCAATGGTGGCAACGCTATCAGCCCCAAGACTATCGTGTGATCGATAATCAGTTGGGTGACACACAAGATTTTAAAGCGATGGTCGACACGTTAAAGCGACATGGGCTTCGTACTTATGTGGATGTGGTGTTTAACCACATGGCCAACGAATCGGGTATCCGCGGTGATCTAACGTATCCCAATCAGCAAGACATGGCGTCTTATCAAAAAGATGCTGACTATTATGAATCCATACGTTTGTTTGGTGACCTTTCTGAGCCTCTATTTGATGAGAACGACTTCGTGGAGGCGTTTGGCATCAAGAACTGGAAAGACACTTGGGAAGTGCAAAACGGGCGTATTACCGGTGGCGCGAGCGACCCTGGCCTGCCAACGCTGCTTGATAACGATAATGTGGTGGCACAGCAAAGAGCCTACCTAAAAGCACTGAAAGAGATTGGTGTGAAAGGGTTTCGCATTGACGCGGCAAAGCACATGACACTGGCACATCTACGCAAGGTGTGGACTGATGACATCTGCGAAGAAATGCACATCTTCGGTGAGATCATTACCGATGGCGGCGCGACAGAAGAAGAGTATGAGCTGTTCCTTGAGCCTTATCTTAAACACACTCGCTTAGGCGCTTACGATTTCCCGTTGTTCAACACCATCTTCAAAGCATTTGAAGAGCAGGGCAGCTTTAAGTCTTTGATTAACCCATACTGTTTTGGTCAGGCTCTGTCGAATATGCGAGCGATCACGTTTGCGGTCACTCATGATATTCCCAATAACGAGGTGTTTTTGGAGCATGTGATGGATGAAGTGGATGAGCGATTGGCTCATGCTTTCATTCTTGGTCGAGACGGCGGTGTGCCGCTTGTTTACAGTGAACTGAGCACCAGCGGTATTCTGGACAAGAGCGGTCAGCCTCGTTGGCTTAACGACTGGCAAGCGCCTTACATGAAAAGCATGATTCAATTCCATAACCATGTTCATGGCGAAGCGATGCGTGTGGTTGAAGCGAATGATGATTTGTTGGTGTTTGTCCGTGGCGATAAAGGCATTGTGGTGATCAACAAGTCGAAGCGAAGCAAAACAGCCTCATTAAATTGGACTGGTGCGGTAACCGATTTACTGTCGGATGATGTGTTTGAATGTGTTGGTAAGGATTTAACCATCAAGGTGGAATCGAACCAATGTATGATGTTAACGACGAATGAATTGAAGCCTGTCACGAGTTAACTTGGATAGACTAGAAAGAGAAGCCCCGCTTACTGGCAATCAGTAATCGGGGCTTTTTATTTTAAGCTATTGCTCGGTAACTAAACCAAATGGCGACTCAGCCAAACGGCAACTGAGCCAAACCTTGGTTAAACCGTAAACTTATTCAATAGCTCGTCTTGTTGGCGAACATTGTCAGTTTGCTGCTGCATTGCGGTATTCGCTTCTTGGGCCGCTGTTGATACTTGTGTTGAAAGGTCTTTGATCTTAACAGTGTTGTTATTGATCTCTTCCGCTACTAAGCTCTGCTCTTCTGCCGCTGAAGCAATCTGGATGTTCATATCTGAGATGCGTTGAATCGCGTCACGGATACGGTCAAGTGAAGAGTTCGCTTGCTGAGCTCGTTCAACGGCGTCAGTGGCTGTGTCTTTACTTTGGTTCATCGCGTTCGATACTGAGCTTGCACCCGCTTGGAGCTGCTCGATCATGTTGCGGATTTCCGTAGTTGATTCTTGAGTACGTTGTGCCAGAGTACGAACTTCATCGGCAACGACTGCGAAACCACGGCCTGATTCACCAGCACGCGCCGCTTCAATAGCCGCATTCAATGCCAGTAGGTTGGTTTGGTCTGCAATATCGTTGATTACTTTTAGAATTGTTTCGATGTTGGCTGTTGCTGATTCAAGTACTTGTACTTCGGCAACCGCTTGGTCGATACGTGCTGAAAGGTTATCAATCGCTTGAGTGGTGTCACTTACGACAGATGTGCCGTCTAGCGTTGCTTCGTCTGCTTCACGGGCTGCCGCTGCTGCGCCTTGAGCATTGTTTGCAACTTCAGTTGCAGTAACCGCCATCTCGTTCATTGCAGTCGCTAACTGTTCAAGCTCTTCCAGTTGGGTATTCATCGCTTTCGCTGATTCGCCTGCACCTTTAACCGTGATTTCAGTACCACGCTTAATTTCAACACCAATCGCTTTCGATTGAATGATCTGATTTTGCAGGTTTTCAGTAAAGGTGTTGAAACCTTTCGCTAGGTCAGAGAACTCTTGGTCTGTGTTGGTATCTAGGCGCTTAGTTAAATCACCTTGACCGCTCGCCACATCTTGAATGGCTTGGTTAAGCGCATCCAGTGGACGCATTAACACACGAATCAGAACAGTCAGTGCAATGATGCTGAGAATAACTGCAATCAACGAGTAGATCATTGAGCTGTTCTTCAATTCTTCAACGGTTTGGAACGCGATCTCTTCATCGAGGATTGCACCTATATACCAATCTTCACTAGGGATGTGGGTGAAATTAACTAGGAACATTTTGCCGTCGACTTCAATTTCTTGAGAGCCTTCACGAATAGTCGCTTGTGGCATGTAGCTTGATAGCGTTTCACCGTTGTTTTTCGCATTTGGGTGAGCAATCGTGGTGCCGTCGGCTGTTACTAGGAACAGGTAACCCGCATCAAACAAGTTCACTTGGTTGACCAAGGTAGCAAGGTTCGTCAATTCTAGGTCGTAGAACATACCCGCAGTAAAGCGGCCGTTGTCTTTAACTGGAGTACCTACTGATATGATGACTTTCTTACTTGATGCATCCACATAAGGAGCGGTAACAACTAAACTGTTTTTGGATTTAGCATCAATGTACCAAGGACGAATTCGTGGGTCGTAGTCTGGACCGGCATCCCAACCATCATCATTTTCAATAACGAAACCGTTTGCTTCATAACCAAAACCAACCGCTAGGAAGCTGTTTTTAAGCTTTGGCTTTTCTAAGATTTCTTTAACGTAAGCGCGATCTTCAGGGTTGATCTCGATGACTTCAGTCGTCGATTGAGCCAACGCTTTCTTGGCGTTCATCTCCGATACGACGGTATTTTTCACGCCCGAGACCATCTCTTTCAGGCTCGCATTGACGTGGTTTTCTACTGCACTTCTTACAGTGTAAAGTTGTTGTATTGAAAGCAATGATACTGTCACTAGCAGCAAGGCTGATGATGCAGCAACCACCTTATGGCTAAATTTCATTGAGTTTTCCCCTTCTCACAGGCTTTGCGAAGACTAAAGTTAATCGTGTTTTTGTAATTATATATATCGACTAGATTGGATTTTACTTGAATGTAATTTCACAAAATAGACTACAAAAATACAACAACCTAAACAATGCAAAATTCACTAAAGCGCATATTTGTTGCTTTTAGTATTTGGTTCAATGAGTTGGGGAATGGGGCTAGACGGAGTTTAAGGAGGAATTAAGAATGTATTAATTTGATAGTTATGCGTTCAGTTTTCTATTAAAAAGAGGCGGGGTGAACAAACGATATGAAATCAAATGACATGCAGAGCTTATAAATTAATTGAACTCCAAATAATACTGTGTATATATTTTCGCAAATAAAAAGCCCCACAAAAGTGAGGCTTTATAAACTGAATCTTTATTGAGTTACATAAGTAGTATCTAATTTAGAATATTAGATGCGCTACACCAGCGATAACTGGAAGCGTAATTAACGTACGTAGAATAAAGATAATAAACAGTTCTAAGATGTTCACTGGAATCTTACTGCCTAGAAGTAGAGCGCCCACCTCAGACATGTAGATCAGCTGAGTTACCGACATTGCTGCAATAACAAAGCGAGTCATCTCGTTGTCGATAGAAGCCGCAAGGATTGCTGGGATAAACATGTCCGCAAAACCAACAACAATCGTTTCAGATGCTGCAACCGCTTCAGGAACACCAAGTAGCTCTAGGAATGGAATGAAAGGCTGACCTAGGATTGAGAACACAGACGTGTATTCCGCAATAACCAGTGCCATTGTACCTAAACCCATAACAACAGGCAGTACGCCAAATACCATATCTACGGCGTTACGAACGCCTTCGCCAAATACAGATTTAGCCGACTTTACTTGAGATGCTTTATTTACCGCTAGCTCAAGACCCCAAGAGAACGTTGAGTGACCTGCTGGGATCGCGTCAGCGTCTTTGTGCGGCTTGCTGCCATCAATGAAAGTATCTTTCTTCATGCTTAGTGGTGGAAGGCGAGGGATGATCACCGCTGCCACAATACCCGCTAAACAGATTGCTGCGTAGAAAGGTAGGAACAGGTGCTCTAGTTCTACCTGAGCAATAACCACAAGACTGAATGTGATAGATACTGCTGAGAAAGTCGTACCAACAACCGCAGCTTCACGCTGAGTGTAGAATTTCTTCTCGTACTGTTTGCTTGTAAGCAGGATACCAACACTGCCGTCACCCAACCAAGAAGCCATACAGTCAATAGCACTGCGGCCTGGTAGGTTGAAGATTGGACGCATGATTTTACTTAGTAGCGTGCCAAACAGCTCTAGTAGACCAAAGTTAAGTAGAAGCGGAAGTAGCAAACCAGCAAAGATGAATACTGAGAACAGTGTCGGAAGCAGGCCTTCTAGAACCAGACCACCAGTATTTTCTTCCCAAATAACCTCAGGGCCAACTTGGAAGAAAGCCATAACGGCTGCAGCACCACCAATTAAACGAACCAGCAACCACAGTGGAGATGGGTTGAAAAGGCCGTTTAAAAATGAATTTGATGTAATGAATGTAGGCTTAAAAATGGTGCTTAAAACTGAAGCTACAGACATGAAAGCAACGATCGCAGTGATGATAGGGACTAGATATTCACCGAAAACCGCTTGAATTGATTTGGCTAAGATAGCTACAGGGATGGTTAGATCACCTTGATAGCTGATTGGCGCCATGAAAAGGAATAAACCAATCAATGATGGGATTAAGAAAACCCAGAAACTGCCTTTAGATTTCTCTGTTTGAGCAGTATTCGTGTTGTTAGACATGTTATTGTTCTCGAATTTCTACACGTAAAAAAGCCACATCCTTGGCATTTTTATTCACTAAACGTCCGTATTTTCTCATTGGGTGCAAGATTACCCAGTATTAATATCGCTTGCAATACTATTCATCAAATATAGCTAAATATTCATACTGGTTATTCTGCAACGTATTAAGAGTTTAGAATAAAGTGTTGCGGATGTTACGTAGTTTGAGGTTATATTGCCAGATATTTATAAATTGACTGGGGTTTCAGTTCGATAGGTCAAGTATAACCAGTAGCTAAACGCAATAATGAAAGCAAAAGAGGCAGGGAAAGCCAATGCCAAGATTTCGAAGCGTTGGAACAGACAAGCGCCAATTAAGCCGCCAAACAGGAAGCCAACCACAATGAAAATTAGCAGTTTGGCTTTACGGCGGTCAAAAGGCATCCCCTTTAAGCGAGCGCCAATCATGATCCCAAGATCGGTAATGATCCCGCTCATGTGTGTTGTTCGAATGATTGCCCCGCTGTAAGTGGTGATCATCGCGTTCTGCAAACCACACGCGGCTGAAGCGAAATACTGACCTGAAGTATAGCCTTGCAACAGTGTCCACAGCGCCAAAAACAGCAATCCACCCTCAATACATAGTGCAACACCGTAACGGCGTCCTAACTTCAATGCTTGGTTTTCAATAAAGAACCCGCTGAACGCCGCACCTAACATGAAGCTCATGATCACCAATAGGAGGTGAACAGAAGCCGAGGTCGGTGTAAGCAGGCTACTGCCTAGCAAAGACATGGTGCCGGAGATATGGGAGATAGCTTGATGTTGGAAGCCAAGTAAGCCGATAGCATTAACACTGCCAGCAAGACCAGCTAACAAAAGGGCGCCGTATTCAACCCAGCAAGGTAACTTAGAAATCATGTGGTTCACCCTGGGTTAAATAGAGGAGCAAGATTATAACGCTAGACAAAAGATACGCTAGAGCTGTGAAGCGTTGATATTTGATCTTAGGCAACAGTATTGCAGTTTGTTTTAATACTGTTGCTATATAAAGATAATGGTCAATAACGAGATAAAGATAACGCTCAATGACGAACTAGTTGTAATGGCTCATTTGGTGGTCGAACTTAACCCAACCGTGTTTGCGTTCTTCATAAACCGAAAAGCTCGGCAGTGGGAAGTCTTGCTCTTTAAATAATCCGAGCGGGACGATATAAAAATCAGCGGCGGCAACCGACTGCAAAAGCATGGTGGTGCCACACTTGGGACAAAACTGATAGGTGACTTCATTACCCGTATCGCTGATGCGTGAAAAAGAGGTCACTTCACCGCTGAGTGTAACTTGTTCTATTGGGAACAGAGCCTGAACGCCGAACACACTTCCGGTGCGTTTCTGACACTCATAGCAATGGCAGACAGATGTACGTTGAGGTTCACCTCGGCATACTAGGTTGACTGCTCCACAGCGGCATTCGCAACTTCTGATATTTCTATCTTTAATATGATTGATATCCATCCATGCTCCACTTCTGGTTAACCCCAGGGCGGGAGCATGCTTTGATGAATTTATAACCCAAAGAAGAC